>NZ_JADEXN010000055.1 GCF_015207075.1 Zarconia navalis LEGE 11467 | reverse complement strand
CCCTCAACCATTACCCCGCCGGAGACCGGGAAGAAACGGGCATTCCCACCGAAGTCGCCGTAGAGATGATGCGGGAAAAATACGAGGTGGTCAGAGGTATCTATTCGGGTTTCGATTACACGCCATTCTTCACCGGAACGGCCACCGAACGAGTTTCGATGATTCCGGCGGCGATGGATTTTATCTTGGGACTCGAAGACGGGAAGAAACGCTACGTCAAAGCCGTGACCGAACTCGGTAAAGCCTATGCCCTGGTTAGCAGTACCGACGAAGCGGCTGCCATTCGAGATGAGGTGGGCTTTTTCCAGGCGATTAAAGTCGCCCTCGACAAACACACCCCCCGCGACAACCGCAGCCCCGAAGACCTCGACGCGGCTATTCGGCAAATCGTCTCAAAAGCCGTCGCCTCAGAAAAGGTCGTCGATATCTTTGCCGCAGCCGGGTTAGAGAAGCCCAACATCGCCATTCTCTCCGATGAATTTTTAGAAGAGGTGCGCGGATTTCCTTATAAAAATGTGGCGTTAGAAGTCCTGCAAAAACTGATTCAAGACGAGATAAAAACGCGCTCTCGAAGTAATTTAATCCAGTCTCGTTCTTTCAGCGAGATGTTAGAAAAAACCGTGCAACGGTATCAAAATCGCAGTGTAGAAACCGCCCAAATTATTAACGAACTCATCGACCTCGCCGCATTGATGCGCGAGGCTCACAATCGGGGCGAAAACTTGGGGCTAACCGAGGATGAAATCGCTTTCTACGATGCCTTAGAGGTCAACGACAGTGCCGTAAAGGTCTTGGGAGACGAAACGCTCAAAACCATTGCACGAGAGCTTGTCCGGGCAATTAAGTGCAACGTGACGATCGACTGGACGGTGAAAGAGAGCGTTCGGGCAAAATTGCGGGTGACGGTGAAGCGGTTGCTGAAAAAATACGGCTATCCTCCCGAGAAACAGGAAAAAGCGATGCTGACGGTGATTGCCCAAGCCGAGCTTTTGTGCCGGGATTGGGCGGCGTAATTGTAATGGAATCGAGGTAAGGCTTCGATCGTTCTGACCGTGAAATCCTTGAAATTCACTGCCAATAGGCGTTTCAGCAATTCCAACTTCTATTTATCAAAAACTCTATTATTCGATGGCTTCTGACCCTCTACCAAAAGTTCCAAATAGCGTGGATAGTCATAAGCAGCTTCACAAGCACTTACAAGTACCTCGTATTTAATCTGACTGCCTTGTGGTTCGAGCAACCGAATCTTCTCGTCAATCTGTTGAATGGTTACCTGATTGCCCTCACGATCGTAATCGCTGAACCACAAGCGTTTCATAGCAAACTGACGCTTCGAGTTAAACTTCTGTGGACATTCTCCCTCCAGCAAAACATGACGTTTAGCTACCCTTCCGCCATCTACTAAATGAGGAAAGGCAATTTGAACAACAAACCGAGTGCGCCACACCTCATACGGCTCATCGGTGTGTAAACTTGACAGGTCTTGACCGAGCACCTGAACCTGCCGCGTATCTATGGCATAGTAATTACCAAGCTTATCTTTCTCTACTAGTAATAACGCCCATCGGCTCAAACCAGCACCGCCTTGCTGGAGAGCAGACGAATGTCTTGATATGCCATTAGCAATCGGAAAAAAATTAGACTCAAAAGGAGAAATCCCTTTCTTCCCAAGGAAAGGAGTGTTACGGAATTGCTGAGTTATTATTTGCCATTCTTTTCTCGTAAAGACAGGCTGAGCTTGCTTAAGTCTAGAGACAGTAAAAGGTTGAGACTTCTCATCTATACTTGTTGAGAGAGAGATGGGTAGAGTGACTGAAGATTTAGAACGGGTTTGAGTCGGTATATCCTCTTTAGGAACATCGAAAATTTCTTCATCAAAAAACTCAGTCTCTGGTGGAAAAGTTTTTGGTAGAATGAGAGAACTTTGTGGATCTAACAAATCCTGATTTTTCCGCTCTTCGGGCAGATTAAAAGTTTCTAAATCCTGAAATTTTGGTGTAGATTGAGGAGTGGTGGTTCCTCTTTTAGCAGAAGGAGCTTCTGTAGCACCGATACCCAAAGCCTTACGCACAAATTCCCACAAATTGTCTTTTTCTTGCTCTGAGTTAACTGTTTTTCGTTGAATATTTTTTCGTTCTAACTGCTCATAGTTTTGGGTATTTTGGAGTATAAACACTTCGGGATAAGATTGCTTAATCCAAATCAGAATACCAACTAAACAACCAGCAATTATGCCTAATACTGTCATTCCGATGAGAGAATAAATTATCTTTAATTTGTAGGTGCGAATAAACTTTCGCAAAGCGTTTATTTTCTTAGTGTATAAAGGAAGAAACTGAGGAGCTTTTCTTAATAGCAACGAGTCAATCCAATTTTCATCAAAGACTTCGGTATAGATCGGGTTAAAAGCCTTTAAGTATTTACCTTGCTTAATGACCAAACCTGTGAGCAGAAGTTCAGTTTCTTCAGAACTGTCTTGAACTATCACCTTTTTTTTATTCAAAATTTGTTGATAAGTTCTCAAAAGTCGTTTCCGCTTAGCGGAATCTTTAATTTCTAGAAAAGACTTGTTGATTGTACTGAAGTGTTCGGGTTTGTCGTTATCTTTCCAATTATTTATAATATGTTTTTTGACGATATCTGCAACAAGTCTTTTTTCTAGATTTTCTGCGGATTGATTTTGTAATGATGGACTGGAAAAGTTATATACTCTTCTTCTTTTTGAAGATATAAGCTGACAAAGCTTTTGAGTCAGAAAAGGCTGTCCTCCCGTCCAATATAGTATTGACTCCATTAGCTTTCTTGTATTGGTAATACGTTGACTCTTATAAAAAATAGACTTTTGCTTAAGGCCCTTTTCCAAAGGAGTAACTTCTTTGACTTCAAATCCATGCAATTCAATTTCCCGAACATCAATATTGAAAGAAGCTTTTCCCTTTTTACTAATTAGATTTGATGGCTCTGTTACTCCAAATACCGCAAAGGTAAGGCGTTGGTTGATGGGCTGATTTACTCTATTTTCATACCAAGAACGAATAAAAGTAAAAAAATCGTCATAAGCAAAATCTAAGCTTAAAATTGTATCAATTTCATCAATCAATATAACAATGTCTTTGTTAACTTTTGTCAGAACAACATCACGAAGAAACTGTGTAAGTCTATTGACGACAGAAAGATGTTTATTTTTTTTCCACCATTCCCTCCATAAAAAATTATTTTGAAGACTAAGAGACCTAGTAATAATTGCCACAATGCTGGAATACCACTGTTCAGCGGTTACTCCATTCGTTCCAATTTCATTTAAATCAATTACAACACAAGCAATATCCTGTTTCTCTAACTCTTTTTTTGTCTGAACCCGCAAGCTAGATTTTCCCATCTGACGGCAGTTCAAGACATAGCAAAATTTGCCCTGTTTCAAGGCTCTTAAAAGCTCACTATCGGCAGTTCTCGTGACATAAGTCAGTGCCTCTTCAGGTAAACAGCCTCCTACTTGGTAGTTATAATCTTGAGGAAATAAATTTTTTTCCATAGGAACAACCTATTACAAAATTTCTCGAAAAAATTTTTGGTATAATTTGTAGCGAGAATGCACTCTATTACCCTCTTTTTTTATCAATCCTAAATGCTCCAAAGCACTAGTTTCGTCTGGGTTGAGAAGAATTGCCTTTCGAGAATTTACGACTTTTTTGAAAGCTTCAAATAAGTTTGGATCTTTCTTAAGCATTTTCCAGCAGTAGTGCAGATGTTTGCTGTAAATGCCCGCTTGTGTTGGAGCGTCTTGAAGTATCTCTCGTAAAGACAAAGATTTTTGCAATGAGTTATCTATTGCTATGCTAACGAGATGAGGATGTCCTCCCACCATTTCGCTTAATTCAGAAATTTGCTTTTGGCTCCAGCTCAGCTTATGTTTTCTTACCAACTCTAATACTTGTTCATTAGTGAAGTCGGGTAATCCAACTTCCATTCCGACATTAAATGGGGATTGTTCATCGTTAAGGGGTATATATGCGTCCGTAGCGTAAGTAACAACTAGCCGAAGTTTCTGCCACAGAGGATAAGTTTTCCCTTTCTCATGCCAAGCCCGTAGCAACCCAAAAAAGTTGGGAGCAGTTTGCTCGTAAGAAAAGAGTTTATCTACCTGATCTAAGCCTAAAACAAGAGGAGTACTTATCTTTGAGAGTAAGTAATCTTCAAAATAACTAGAACAGCTAATATTCAGGCTTTCCATGCCATCCCAGTCAGCAACTTGCTTCTCAAGTTTGAGTTCTCGGGCAATGCTACTCCAAAACCAACTTAAGAGTTCACGTTGATTTGCTAAAGCGGTCAAATCACAGCCATTAAAGTCAAGTTGTACCGTTTTGTATCCTTTACTTGCGGCAGAAAACAGTATCCAACTCATTAACGAAGTTTTGCCCATCAGTTTAGGGGCGCGGATTCGGATAAGAGAAGAAGGGAGCAGAACTTGGTCATAGCATTGTTCTTCGGTGGGAGGACGCTTTATGTAAAAGGGTGAAGTGGGGGGAACAGAGCCTTCCATAACCCATGTTTTCGGGTCGCATAAATCAGGCTCGCAATCATCAGAGTTATGAAGAGAGAAGAAGCTTGGAAGTTGACAGCCGAATCCAAGTTTAGCTAAATTGAGAGGTCTTATATTCTTCAACTCTCGCTTTCTATTCCATTCCTCAAAAAGCCACTTGAGAATGGTATTCTTTTCATTTGAAGGAAGATTTCTTATTTTGAAAATAAGACTGCTCTTTTTCGGTGCTTTTTCTCTATTTTTACTGCTATTATAGTCTTCTTTATAAATATTTAAGAATTCAGACTCTCTCAGACAATTAATGGCCGTGTTGATTTCGTGGTAGTCAAATTTAAGCGAATTACTGTAATAATTATCAATAAATTTAACCAGAGTTTTTTTACTATCTGCATTTACAACTAAATCAAAAAGATTATTATTTTCAACTAACTTAGCTCTAATAGTAGAACAAGTTTTTTCTCCTGTTGCTAAAGCGAGGAGTCCTTCTAAGAAGTGTTGGGTGTGCAGGTATGCTGCCTCAGCGTAGAAATTTCCGGTGGGCATCAGACTTTTCAAGTAAAAACTAAAGAATCTGGACAGGTTGATAACGTAGGAAGCCGAAAAGCGATCGCATCGACTATTTGTTCAAAGTAAGCAGAGTCAAATTATTTGCTTAAGGAAAGTATTTTTGACATACATAATATGTAGGTATGGGTAGTAGTAGAGTACAGGTTGTGAGAGGTTTTACCCTCTGATGTAGTGAGACTCGAAGTTGAAAAAGTGATTTGGAGTTTCACTACATCAGGCAAAAATCATGAATTCTGTTAAAGTACTTCACATCCCTGACTATTCCGATCCCAATCAGATCTTCGCCAATTTTGTGGTTCAATCCGGACATATTCTGCATACTACTCAGTATTCAGAAGCTAAAGGTTTCTGTTCCTTGTACGGATTCCAGAACTTTGTCTCTAGTAATGTTTGGTTGTCCACGCGGATTCCTTCTGTTCCTCCTCAAAGGATTCCAAGTTGCTTCAGTAGTTATGTGGATAGGTATTATGCAACGCTTACCGTTGGTTTTTTGGATCTGACAGGCAAGGAATTGCCGATGATACCGAAACTTCTATCAATGCATGACAATGACTCATTCGCTCAACACGAGCGGTTCCACGGAGGTTATCTGGAGCTATGGCGCAGGGATTGTGACCGTCGTCAAGTCTTTGTAGCTCTTGCCTTAACCCCTGGTGTGCCGAAAGGTTCGTACCAGGAACCAACGATACTTCATCTGCCTTGGCAAGAATGGTCTGCCGAAGCATAACTATCTTCGTTTGGTTCATTGAACATGGCATGGTTTTTTGAGATGGTTGCCCCTCTACTTCTACCATGCCTTCTTTACTGATTGCACTAAAAATGCAAAGTACTTTGCATTGAACTTATCGACCTCACAATCAAGCAAAACCTTCACTATTCAAGGCTTGTAGAAATTTTCTCGTCATCTCTTGACATTAAGTACTTTGGAGAAATTACGGTATTGTTCGTACCTGGATTTTTTTCCGCATTGCAGGTGCGGTCTGTCAATGAAGGTATCCAATATCGAGTAATTATTCTGATGAAAAATTCTCAAATTCCCAATTCCAAAAAACTTTCCCACCCACTTATCGCGGGAGCCATCGCGATTGCGAGTTCGGCAACGGCAGTCGCCACTCAGAATTTCGCTCTAGCGGCAGCCTCTCCGTTACCAGTGCTAGTAATGCTGACCCAACAGAATACCCGCATCGAATCCATCGTGTCTCAAGCTATGATGCCGCAACCTCCGTTACCAGCAGGAGTGCGAGGTCGAACCGCGATCTTCATCGACGGCAACAATGTCGATATTACAGCCAAGAAAAATAACGACGTGACTATCGACTACGCGCAACTGTTGAAGCATCTAAGCGAAGAAGCTTCTTTGGTCTCGCGTCCCTTCTATTACTATGCCTCTCATCGAAATCGAAATCGGGCATATCTCAATGAGATCGAAGGGTATGGGTACGACATCAAAAAGCAAGAGATTCAGACCTATCGAAATGGAGATCGGGCCGGAAGTAACATCGACCCGTGGATGGCAACTGATATCGCTTTTCACGGACTCAGCGCCCAAAAGATCGTCATTGTTTCTGGAGATGGACGGGCATATATTCATGCCCTTCGCTATGCCAAGCAGCAAGGGAAAAAGGTCGAGGTCTGGTTTTTCAAGAATAGTACGAGCGATCGACTGTTAGACGAAGCCGATCGATTCGTCGAGCTACTCGAACTTCCCGGCGTGTGCATTCCCGGCGTGTGCAAAAGTATGCGTCCGCGCAAGCGGCATGAGACGAACAACCGGACAAACTCGGCGTAATGCCACAGGACTTACGCATTCACGCGCCTATCTAGTAGTGCGCTTCGTTCTTCAATACTCCCGACGGGTAGAAGATTTGCGTAAGTCTGACACCATTGGACATCTCGGAAAAATACACTTCAAACGAAATCCGGTTTGTTAGGGCCGTTTTTTCAAAAAGCGGCTCATTCTGTGTACAGTCTGACTCTGGCTTTTCAGAATGCCGGGCTGACAAAGCGCGAATTTCCAGGCAAAAACTAAATTTCTACCAGATGTCTATTTGTGAAGTTCAAAGACAAAAGTCGATCCGAGGGCATCTACCACAATCGAGACTTACGCGGTTTGCCAATTGAAACACTCGCGATCGATTCACAGAGAATCAGCCCACCTGATGACCCGCAGACAAGTACCTCAAAGCCCTGCTTTATCTGTGTTCTGCTCGTTACAATTCCCCGCTCGTCTTGAGCGAGTTCGATCGCCGACAAGCCTCGATCTGCCGTCTAGCCAATTGTTGAATGGGCACGAGAAATCAAGGGTTGGACATAGAGGTGTCAGTCTGTATGCCAACTCTCGCCATCGACGGCGTAAGTTCTCACGACATTTGTTCGCCACTATCTATAGCCATGAACGACTCGCATTCTCCGTCCTTCGGAAATCCAGAAAGTTCGCGAGCCTCAACGCCAAACGACGATTTCCGCTCGATACTCAACCATCTCCCCCATCAAGATAAACCGCCGAGAAAAAAACGGGAAAACACCCTCGAAGGTCTCGTGGGAGAGTTCTATCCCCTCCTCGAAGAAGCTCGAATGCAGCGGAACTACAGCTACGAGCAACTCGCCGAACTATTTGCCGAACACCTCGGGAGGCACATCAGTAAAGACACCCTCAGAAAATACATGGGGAGATTTCGGCAGCAACAACAGGGTACGTCAACCCCAAATCCTCAATCGACCGCTTCAACCCATCGGGCCCATTCCCCAACTCAACCGAACCCCCAACCCAAAATTCAGGAACCACGGAAGGTCAAGGAAAGTAATCCCGCTCAACGCCTTCCGCGCAACCTGACGGCGAATCCCAGGGATGCATTTCGCACCACTCGCACCCAGAAAACATCATGAACGTCGATCGAATCATTCCCCTCGAACTCCCAATTCTGCCCGTTGTCTATTGCTTGCTTGTCGATTGCGAGAAGGGGGGAGTTGGGAAATCGACTTACGCTCGCGTTCTCGCACAATGGCTCATCGACAAACAACTCGATAAACAGGTCATCGGCATTGACTGCGATCGCTCCAACCAGAACTTTGAAGACTACTACCGAAACGCAATCCCGATGCAGCACGCCTTCTTCACGGAAGATTCGCGGCAGTCGTGGCAAGCCGATAACCTGCTCGAAACGGCCCTCGAATATCAAGCCCATATCATCGCCGACCTCCCCGCGCAAACCTATCGCAGTCAACTGAATTACTTTCTCAACGGGGGGCTTCGAGCTGCCCGACAACGACGGGTTCAGTTCGTCAAATTCTTCATGTGCGCCTGCTACTACAGCGCCGAGCAGTTTATCAATTCTCTTAACGCTTTCCGCAACGAAACTGCCCACGATCTGGTTCTCAACGAAGGTTTATGCGAATCATTCTCATTTCTCGACGACTACGAAGAGTTTCAAACCGCTCTGGCACAGCAACCTTTTCCTATCATCTCGATGCCAGAGATTTCGTACCGCGAGCGGGAAATCATCAACGCCTTTCGCCTGACCTACGCCGAAGCCATCGAGTCGGAACATCTGACGATTACGGGGCAACAGCGAGTCGTGGACTTTTTGATGGATTCTTACGAACAACTCGATCGATTGGAGCTTTTTGACCGTGAAAAATAATTTTAGTCCCTTTGGCAACCGTAACGCCAAAGAGGAAGAGACCACTCGCTTGGATCGACTCTTAGAAGGCGAATCTGAGGAAAATAAGCGCAAAATCCTTGAAATCGCTTCCCAGTGTCGCATTCGACCCAACGACCCGATGTTTCTGGCTCTGGTGGTTGTCACTCAAGCCCGTTTATCCATCACTCCGTTCCCCGAAAAACTCGAAGAGATTCAACGCAATCTCAATCTGTTCAATACTCGGGTCGAAAGCAATCTCGTGCGCTTAAACGAGACCGCCGAAACCTTTGAATCAGAAGAGCAAAGTCCCAAACCCCGCGCCCTAGCCAAAACCGAAGTGTGGGACATCTCGTTTAGGGCGGCATTTGCCGGGACGATTTCGGGCGCTCTTGTCATTATCGCCTTCGGCAAACTCTTCTGGTAAGACCTATGACTCGTTTTGAATTCTATCTGCGTGCAGTGGGTCACAGACTAATCGGCACCTTCGGTTTAATCCTCCTGTGGCGATACCTCTGGCCGACTATCTACCACACTCTAGAGGCCCTAGCCCGACAGGATGGAACTCTATTCGGGCTGTTTCTCCTACAAGATTTGAACAACCAATTTTGGCAAGTCCTGTTTCTGATTTTTCTAACGCTTTGGTTCTACCGATATACCGATGGATTCTTCCGAGAATGGTATATCGCTCGGCTGAAGCTCCACGAAGCTACAGTAGCAGCGGTGCGATGGACGATCGTCATGCTGTGGCATCTCCTCTACCCGATCGTTCTCTCGCTGATGATGTTTTGGCTGCTGAAGCATTATACCGAGGTTCCAGCTTGGCTGAAGTTAACGACCGCCTGGATCTTTTTCTTCGTTGCCCTCGGACGGGGCTGGTATTACCCAGACAACAAAATCGCACAAATCGCTTTTCGGCTGAGCTTTTCTTAAATCGACATCTCCACCTTCTCAATCTATAGCAGTCGCAACATTGGGCGCAGACAGCTCAAATTCACAAAGCGCATCTCTCTTCCCCAGCTCAAGACTGCTCACCAACAAAGCGTGTCCCAATTAGACTGGCAACTGCTATAAACCCCGAGCGAGAAGGTGGAGTTGATTTTCTCTAGCAGTCTAACCTGCATTATTCATGAGGTTCGCTCGATATTCTTCAAAGCCTTGCCCGTACCAAGCGAGCTGGCAATTTACCCGAAAAACAGTCTGTTTGCGCGAGGTTCGCTCGATATCGGAAGTAAGCGCGTTTGATGAATTATCCAGGCTAATCGCGATGAATTGGGGTGTTTTTCTCAACAGAACCGAGCGAACGCCGCTCCACCCTCGCTTTCCATTAATTCTCTCAAATCATCCCCGATGAATAAATTCTTCAAATGGGGAATTGCGATTTGCATTGCCGCAATCGCCGTTCCCCTTATTTATTCCCTCGGCAGTACAGTCACTGCTTACACCTTGATCCTCTTCGAGTTAGAGTTCTTCAACCCTAATAACATCGTCGGCTCAGTCGTCGGTGCGCTCTGGGTGTTGACTCTGGCAAAGGAAGTTCTGACTGAAGCGACCGATTGGATGCCACTCTACGACGATTTAATCGATCTGGTCGCAGCGGGCATCTTTAGAAATCCTCACGCCTTAGCGCGAACTCGCACTCGAACCTACCAACAAGCCTTCGAGCGGTTGCAGCTCGTCGTCTATCCCAAGCTCAAACCGCTTGCAGCGGCGCTGTTCGTCCTGGTCTTCTTCACCGCAGTCTTTGTGCTCCCCATCGCACTGCTAACGACTATTTATCTCGGTGTCGTCGCCGTTGAAGTCATTACCGAGAGTCGCTATCGCCCTTGGGATTCAGTCGTTCGGGGGTTTGCCCGCCGCCAGGGTGCCGACTTAGCCCGAAAGTGGATCGGTCGGAATGTGGAGAATCTGATTCGATGGGGAGCGTCGTTTGTCCTCAAAGCTAACGAACCGCTCCACTATCTGATTTTAGGAGTCACCGGTGCTGGGAAGAGTCTCTGGCGCGAAACGATGATGGCGAAAGTCCTACCGGGAAACAAGGGAATCGTCAACGACCCGAAGCCTTCTGGGGGCGATGGCATGGTTCCACTCTTAGAGGACTTGGGAGTCAAATATTACATTCTCAACCCCTTTGACTATCGCTGCACGACATGGTGGATTGCCAAGGATGTCAAGGGACCGAACATGGCTTACGAGCTAGCCGCATACCTGATACCCATACTCGCCAATAGCGAAGGTAGATTCTTCGACGATGGGGGTCGGATTGCCTTGGAGATGATTATCGTCTCGCTGCAAATCGCTCTGGGGGAAAATTGGACGTTTCGCCAGGTGATTCTCTTTTCGCAGCAACCCTACTTCGAGATTCTGATTAAGAACTATCATCCTCGTCCCCACGAGTTCGATGAGTTTCTCAAAGCCAAGAAGATGGAAGGAGAGCGCAACGACATTCTTCTGACCCTCCAAGCGAAGTTGATGCAATTCAACAGCGTCGCCGCACTGTGGGAACGCGCCCTCGAAAAACTGTCCCTTCAGGACTTCGTTAGCGATTCTTTTCCCAAGAACACTGCCATCGTCATGGGGTCTGACCCCATCCACTCGGAAATCTCCACCCAGACCAACGCCTTGATGTTTGGTTTTGCGGCCAAATATTTAAAAGCCCTTCCCACAAACCGCCACCGCCGAATTTGGGTTTTCCTCGATGAAGCCGCCAGCGAAAAAACCGCGCCCTGGCCGGAAATCGATGGGGTCATGGCCTTGGGTCGAGGGGCGGGAGTGGCTTGCTGTTTGGGGTTTCACAGTATTTCGCTGCTCAAGCGAACCTACGGGGAACTCGTGGCGATGGGTCTATTCGGGCTGGCTCGCCATAAAGCCATTTTTGGTGTCGATGATGAAACCAGTCAGTTTTTATCCAAATCTCTTGGAGATTACGAGTATCTCGAACAGAGCTACAGCTCGTCGGTGACGGTCGATGGCAAAGGCAAAACGAGTTATTCCGACACCACCAGCGAGCGGTTGGGTTCTCGTCCGGTCTACCTGGCTTCAGAATTCCAAGACATGAATCGTCCCCCCACTGGAGTGGAAAACGGACTGTTGGGGGATTTTATCGCCCCCGGTGAAGGCATTCACAGCCACCACTATTCCTGGGACGAACTCCTCCAAATGCTCCCCCAACGGTCTGAAGAGGTTGAGGCCTACCAACGGATACCCAACGACGACCGGGCAACCCAACTCAAACCCTTATCCGATGATGAACTGCGGTCGTGGCTCCCCGAAGCGGTCGGTGTAAAAAATAAATCGACCCGAGCGCACAACTCAAAATCCCGCAAATCGAAAACCAAAAAACGCAGCAACTGACTTTCTTCCCCATCCTATTGCTCAACTCCGAACTCCGAACTCTCCCCTCCTATTGCCTGTATTGCCGTCATAGCAGAGGTTTCGCACGATGTTAGCTCATTACACTTCCTTAATCGTCGCAATCGTCAAATCGTTCTTATTCTGGGAACGATTTGACGAGCTTTGGGCACCTGTAACTCTTTTCATTTGTATCGGACGAGGAATTTTAACCATTTATGCGGGACAAATTGCCCGAGCGACCACTCGCCGTATTTGGCCTCAAATGACGATCGTCATCGTGCTGGCGCTGTTGATTTTCCTCCCCACCTCTTTCAAGGATACGGGTATCGAATATGAAGTATTGGCTGTTGTCCTCGTTTCCCCGATATCCAACGTTCTGATGGCTTTAATCGGAGAAATCAAAAAATCTTTAGCTGATTAATTCACCCAAAGAGTGTTGGAGAGGGTTTGGAGACACGGAATTTCAAGTTTTGAGTGGGAATCCAATCCTTCTTCTTCCCCCGTATCCCTCTCTCCCTTGTCTCAAATTTCCACTCTCCCCGTCCTATTCTCCTCAACTCCGAACCCCGAACTCCGAACTCCGAACTCAACACTATTCCCTCTCTAAACAAGGAAACCCACCATGAAATACCGCTCTTACAACACATTCGCCGATTTACTCGAAGCCATAGAACGCGGCCCACACGAGTTGATAGAGTATCTCAAGCGCGATCGCGAACTGCTCCGATTATTGGAACGCAACGAAGCGATCGAGCAACGTTGTGCGCTTCCCCCAAATTCGAGACGGAAGTTCTTCCAAACTCTCAACAATCTTCAGAAGACCGTTCGACATCTCATCTGGCCCGATTCTTCAAGGCTCTACGGTCGCTGTTACGTCACGGAGAATCTCAAAAAACAATCAACCGCAGTGGCAACGTTGGTCGGGGCATCGTCTGCGGTCAACATCATCTCGCTCTTTCCTCTGATTCGCATGGCTTTCGGAGGCCTCGGTTCCGTGGGAACGGGTCTATCCCTCACCCTCACCGCATTACTCCTAGCGACCAGTAATGCTTGCGGAACGGTGGCGGCGACGAATCAACCCAAACATCGCGCTTGGTCGATCGTCGGTTCTGTGACGTTCGTCTTTCTCAATATCACTCTCACCGTAGTCGCCGGACCGGGTATCGAAGTCCTCAACAGCCAACCCACCCTGCGAGAACTCAAAGCCACCGAAGCCCTAGCATCAATCTTTAACGCACGTCAGGAGTCCTACGAGTCCCGTCTGACGAGCCTGCGGCAGCAAGCCGAAACCAAAAAGGAGGAATGTGGGGAACTCAACGATAAAATCACGGCTCTCGACGAGTATCATCCCGATCGCGATCGGCTGATTATTCAAGCTCAAGGGAGCTATGGCAACCGAAACCTCGACCGCTCGGAGGTTCCCGTTGAAGACCTTCCCGTCTGCGAGCAAGCGACCGTTCTCGCAACCCAAACGGTAGAGTACGAACGGGAAACCACTCAAAAACTCGACGAACTCAAAGGCAAATTGGCCAAAAGTCCGCTCCTGTTTCTGAAACAATACCATCGCGAGATTTATGAGAACCACTTCGATGCCGAAGGTCGGTTCCGCGATCGGAATGAGGCCGTGCGCCTTGCCACCATTCGCTTTAACGAGAACTTAACGTCCGGTCGGTGGAGTTCTCTGGGCTTCTCCCTGGCGTTTTTTCTCATCAGTCTGGTCACCAGCGGCGCGGCGGTCGTCGTGGCGATCGTCTACGCTCGCTCGCAATCCGCACTCCAAAGTTGGAATCCGGTCTTGGCTCGGATGCGCGAGGATATCTTGATGGCCGCCGACCGAGGACTCGCTCGCACCGCTCGGATGGGGACCGAGATCGACCCAGGAAGCAATAGATTGAGTCTTCCGGGTACGGCCATTGCGAACGACAGCGGTGACAGTCGCCAGATTTCCCACGAGCGCGACTTCCTCTGGCGTTGTGCCGACTCGATCCGCGAATCGGGACGTTTGACATTTCCCCCCTTCATTCGCTTTGTCGAGTCGAATCCCGACGGCGAACGGCTGCTGCCCCATCCGGTTCCCATCGAGGATGAGTCGGGAGAGATCTGGCTGTGGAGCGATCGACCCGACGTTGCCATTAGCTATCTTCGCGCTCGAACGACAATTGCTTGCGGTCGCATCGCCACCCTGAGTCGCTCGCTTCAGAACCCGGAAGCCTACGGTAATTTTTCTCTCAAACGGACGACTCAAGCTCTCTCTATGGAGATTCAACAGTTACAAGCCCTCGCCACCAATATCGAACGCTCCTTCTCCTTTACGAGTTTGGGTCGATCGATGTCTCTCCTCGACGACCTCCAGCACGCCCAGGAGTACATTCGCCACCATCTCGACGACGCTCTCGACTCGGAGAGTATCGAGACTTCCCGACTCGAAGCGTTCGACAAAAAACAACTCAAAACCTATCTGGTTCAAATCGAACACCTCTCCTTGCACGTCTCAACTTGCCTGATTGCCCAGCTTGAGGCAGGT
>NZ_JADEXN010000054.1 GCF_015207075.1 Zarconia navalis LEGE 11467 | reverse complement strand
GCAGCCCCCGACTCAACGGTCTGCGTTTTCTCTGAGAAGGGCGATCGCATTTGCGACCCCGAACCCGATGCTGCCGCCTACATTTTCTTTACCTCCGGCAGTACGGGAACGCCCAAAGGCGTGTTGGGTTGCCACAAAGGACTGTCCCACTTTCTCCACTGGCAGCGACAAACCTTCAATATTACCCCCCCAGAGCGCTGCGCTCAACTGAGCGCTCTATCCTTTGATGTGATGCTGCGGGACGTATTCTTAGCCCTCACCAGTGGGGCAACCCTGTATTTACCCGCGACCGAAAATCGACTCGACCCCCGGCAAATTCTCCCCTGGCTCGAACGAGAGAAAATTACCCTCATTCATACCGTTCCGTCTTTGGTGCGATCGTGGCTGCGGGATGTTTCCCCTGGTGTGACGCTGCGATCGTTACGGAAAATTTTTTTTGCTGGCGAACCCCTCAGCGATCGTCTCGTGGGTCAGTGGCGCGAGCGGTTTCCCGAAGCTGGGGAAATTATCAATCTCTACGGTCCGACGGAAACAACCTTAGCAAAATGCTACTATCGAGTTCCCGATTCGCCAAATCCGGGGATACAACCCATTGGCTTTTCTCTACCCAACACCCAGACTTTGATTTTGGCAGAAGACCGTCGACTCTGCGAGGTTGGAGAACCGGGGGAAATTGTCTTACGCACCCCGTTTTGCAGCTTGGGTTATCTCAACCCTTCCGAAGACGATCGATATCGCTTTGCCCCCAATCCCTTTCGCAACGACCCCGCAGATCGCGTTTACTATACAGGAGATCGGGGTTGCTACGGAGCAGACGGAACTCTAGAAATCCTCGGTCGTATCGATCGTCAGGTAAAAATTCGCGGAGTGCGCATCGAACCGGGGGAAATTGAGGAAGTTTTGGGAAAACACCCAGCCATCTGGCAAACTGCGGTGGTTCCTCAAGAGAGTAAATGTGGGGAAACCCATCTGGTCGCATATGTTGTCTCTCATACGGGAGAGATTCCCACCACGACCCAACTCCGCAATTTTCTCGCCCAACAACTGCCCGATGTTATGGTTCCCTCGGCATTCCTGTGGCTGTCGGCACTGCCATTGAATCCGAATGGAAAAATAGATCGTCGCACCTTAGCCAGTCAACCCTGGAAGCCGACGCGAGAGACCGTGGCAAAAACGCCCCAAACGGAGGTGGAGTCGAAACTCGTCTGTATTTGGCGGGAGGTGCTGGGGGTATCCGATATTGGTATCCAAGATGATTTTTTCGAGCTGGGGGGAACTTCTTTGAGTGCCGTACGAGCGATGTCTCGTATCGAGGAGGTCTTCGGGAAAGCTCTGGGGGTGGCAACTCTGTTTGAGTCTTCAACGATCGAACAGTTGGCGCGCGACCTGTCAGACGACCGTGACTCTGTTGCCTCTTCTGGTATCGTTCCACTAAAAGTCAGTGGTAGTAAGCCACCGTTTTTCTTTGTCAACTCCATCGGGTACGCTCAACAATTGCGTGGCTACTTCGATGTCGAGCGACCCCTCTACGGCGTGAATATTTTTCGACTGGGTTTGCACGAGACGGAACTGGCGAACTTAAAGCTAGAAGATCTTGCCGTACGGGCGATCGAGCAAATACAATCCGTTCGAGCGAGCGGACCGTATTTTATAGGTGCTTACTGTGCCGATGTCAAATTCGCTTTCGAGATCGCTCGGCAACTATGGGAACGGGGTTTGGAGGTGAAAATGTTAGTTTCGATCGATGGAATTTGGCAGCCGCAACCCTCCAGCTTCAAGCTATATTGGAATAATTTCAGGCAATTTGGGATAGATTACATCAAAGAAAAGTTCAAAGATAAGTTCAAAGAATATTCAACCGAACTAAAAAAGAAATTCAACAAAAACAAAAGTATTTTATTTCAAAAATCAAGCCAATCTGTCAGAGACGAGCCGATCTTATCGGCCTTTGTTCGCGCTCTCAAAAATTATCGTCCTCAGCCCTATCCCGGTCAAATACATCTTTATTTGTCGAGTGAATGGCGATTTAAAAATTCTCCCGTCCTTTCAAGCTTTTCTCCTCATGAAGTAAAGATCGATGAAATTTTCGGCTACCATCATCTGATGTTTGAAGAGCCGCAGGTTCGGGTGCTTACCGATCGGCTAAATGCCTGCTTAGACCGGGCAACCGTAGATTTATCGAACGCCAACACTGTCAAAAATGGATGAATTAAAACCCTCCGCAACCCCTTCCAATCCCCTTTGGAAAAAACTTCGGCTGCCGATCGCAATTTTTGAGCTGGGTCTAGTGAGTCTCTTGTTCGTGCGGATACTATTCGATCCCGCACTCGGTCAACGAAAACCCCTAGAGTTCCCACCTTCGGTTCCCTTAACGAACTGGGAATCGAGCCAAAGCGAGCGCCTCAAAGGAATTGCCACATCGGATAATGAGTATGAGTATGGTTCGACGATACTCGGCGGAATGCGCTATCAATACACGCGCGATCGTCTCCCCCTAGATATAGACCTTCGTTATGTGGTTGATACCAAAGGAGAAGTCGATGTATTCCTGCGCAAACACTCTTCTCTGGCATCCTCAACCACCCCAGTATCCCTGCGCCTCGCCAATCAAAGTGGAGTGGGGTCTTACGCCTTGCTAGCCGATGGCGATCGGGCTTATTTAAGCGCTTGCATCAACCCTAGAGGCAACAGTACCTATACCCGAGAAGAGTACCGACACAACCAAGATATCTACGATGCCCAATTGGGAAGGGTTCCGGCTTGGTTGTTCCGTCGGGAAAAATGGCGAGACGATCGCTGCTTGTGGACATTGATGTCGATGCCGTTGTCCGAATCCGACCCAGAAGCCACGCAAAAAATATTAGAACAAGCTTGGTTTGAGTGGTATGGGCGGTGGAGTGCCAACTTTCCGCCGCTGTAATCTCATCGCGCTATATTTCGCGCGCAGAAGTGCTAAAAACCGATAGCTTGAGAGGCACGGGTTCGCCAAGCCAAGTCGCATATTCGGTGTGGTCTTCAAAATCGTTTCCGGTCAGGGCATGGACGAAAACCGTCAAATCTCCGCGATTTTCATCGAGCCACGGAATTAACCGATCGAACTGTACTTTGTCAAAGGCGAGTTGGCAACTCCAGCAAGGGTGCGGTCCAACGAGTTTTCGATGAACTCGACCCACCAATACTCCAAACTGTTCTCCAGCTTGGCGGCAAATCGACGAAGCTCTCTCCACAGAGACTTCATCGAAATAGACATGGGCGTGGTAGCGATCGTAGTTGTTGACGGGTCGTTTCGTCATCGGCAATTTGGGAGGAACTTTCTGAACTTTAGTGAAAAAATTACCTTCTTGTCTCAATTGTCAAGTGATGCAGCATTGAGCTTTCGATCGAGTTCTGTCTTTTGATGCCCTACAACACATCATTAATTACTTACCAACGTACCGCATCCAACCCTTTCCCCGATGCCCGAACTCAAACAAATCCGGATGCAAAATCTCCGCTAAAATCTCCAAAGACTCCACTAATCTCGGCCCCGGACGATTGAAATATTGGTTGCCATCGCTCAGGTAAATATTTCCCGCGCGCACGGCGCGTAACTCCGTCCATTGGGGATGTTGCGCCAACTGTTCCGCATCCTGGCGAGTGCGAGATAAATCGAAGCCGCAGGGCATAAAAATGATGACATCGGGATCGGCGGCGCGCAGTTCTTCCCACTTCATCCACGGGGAATGCTTGCCCACCTCGCCAAATAGGGATTTTCCCCCCGCCAGTTCGATTAACTCCGGAACCCAGTTTCCCGCCGCCATCAAGGGTTCTGCCCATTCGATGGTGGCGACACGGGGACGATGGGGGGCGGTTTCGACTTGTTGGCGACACGCCGCCACCCGAGATTGCAACGAGGCAACTGTCCCTTCTCCATCAACGCCTAGGCGATCGGCGACTCGGCGAATATCTTGCCACACTTCATCCAACACCGTCGGTTGCAACGAGAGAATCTCCGGTTCAAACCCCGTCAACTGGGCAACCGCCCGTTCCACATCCGCCAAACTCACCGCACAGACTTCGCATTGGGCTTGGGTAATAATATGGGTTGGCTGCAACTGCTGCAACATCTGCGTCTCCACTCGATAGACGCTCAACGCCGAATGCAATACCTCGGTGACGCGATCGTGAATTTCGCCGCTGGTTCCGACCGGATCGAACTTGGGTTGGGTGCAGACGGGAAGTTTCCGAACTTGGGGGGGATAGTCGCATTCGTGCGATCGCCCCACAAGTCGATCGGTACAGCCCAAAACATCGACAATTTCCGTGGCACTGGGTAAGAGGGAAACAATTCTCATACTGTAATTTTAAATTGAACGGTGTTGGCTAGTTTCGGAGGCAACGGGAGCTATACTTTCTACCGTTTTTCCCATCTTCCCATCCCCGCACGCCGCGCCCTCGGGACTCCCAAATCGGAGCGGTCGGAATCTAGCAGGGTTTCTACCACCGTTTCCACCACCGACATCACGAACTTCAGAAGAAACGAACATGGATAAGTCAGAGTTAGTCCCAGTTGACTTCAAGCAAGAAGCCAGCCTCAGACAGGTATTGGAACCTCCAAGAGCGATTCTTTCGAGTCGCGAGATTGCTTGGAAGCATCTGCATTTCGAGTACCACTACCATGCAGCTCACGAAACCCCAGAGCATTATCCAACTCAGCACGTGGTTGCCATTCAAACCGAGGGGCAGATTCTCGCAGAGCGACGGATAGACGGCCAGTTGCAGCGCGAGCAGATTGCTGCGGGCGATGTGTGTATCGTTCCAGCCTACACTCCTCACTGGATCTATGCTGCGGGAGAGCAGGGACTTATTTTTTTGTGTATCGAGCCTGAGTTTCTCAAACAAGTGGCTTACGATGCAGTTGATTCTGAGGCGATCTTCCTTAGAGCGCAGTTTGCCAAACCCGATCCTTTCATTCACCAAATCGGACTATCTCTAAAACACGTCTTGCAAAGCGATCCGCTCGGCAGTCGCTTCTATGCCCAGACCCTTAGCACTGCCCTAGCAGCTCACCTGTTGCAGCACTACTGCGATCGCACTTCCCTCCTGAAGCGAGAAGGCGATCGCTTAGATAGAGCGAAAGTTCGCGTGGCGATCGAATATATCAACGATCGCCTGACTCAAAAGCTCTCCCTAGCAGAGATTGCCGATGCGACTGGCATCAGTCAGTATCACCTTTGCCGATTATTTAAGCAAGTAACGGGGCAATCCCCTTGGCAGTATGTCATTCAACAGCGGATCGAAATCGCGAAACAACAGCTTAAAACATCCAAACACACCATTGCAGAAATTAGCGATCGGTTGGGGTTTTCCTCCCAAGGACAGTTTTCCAACTTCTTTCGCAAACATACAGGTATCAGCCCGATGACCTACAGACGGAAGATTTAGGCAGAAAAACCGCAGATTTCAAGACCCAGTGCAAGATTTGACAAGTTTTAGCAAGATTTCTCATAGAAAAAGCCGTGTCAGCCTTCTATAGTGAGTTCTGGAGTTTTCCAATTTCGAGAAAATATTGCTTTGAGGGCAAAACATGAAGGTACTTGTAACAGGTGCGACGGGCTACGCTGGATTTTATGCGGCGATCGCCCTTCGTCAGGCTGGACATCAAGTTTACGGTCTAGTGCGCGACGAGAGTAAACCTCGCGCGAGGGAGCTACAGCGCTACGAAGTCCAATTAGTATCGGGCGATATCGCAAACCCCGAAACTTACCGTCATTATCTTGAAAGCTGTGA
Source organism: Zarconia navalis LEGE 11467 (assembly GCF_015207075.1). GTDB lineage: Bacteria > Cyanobacteriota > Cyanobacteriia > Cyanobacteriales > Geitlerinemataceae > Zarconia > Zarconia navalis. The sequence continues at coordinate 8,865 of NZ_JADEXN010000054.1, read as the reverse complement.
CGTGTCGATCCACGCGATGATGGATTTCCAGGCTCCGCAAGAGTCCGATCGGAAGCTGTTTGAAACATTGAAGCAAGTCGCAGAAGCTGCACCGCGCAACCGCCTGTTTATCTATACCACGGGCTGCTCGATTTATGGCAAACGTCCCGAGCGCGTGATGGATGAAAGCACACCGGCGAACCCAGACCACGCTCTGGCTTTCCGGATGGACTTAGAACGGGAACTCTTTGACATACCCATCGATCGATGCCGTAAAGTTGTTTTGCGTCCGGGTTTTATGTACGGTCTCGACGCTCACTCGAGTATCACTGGGATGTGGTTTGAGATGGGCGAACGGGGCGAAGCGATTTATCGAGGCGATCGAGATAAAGGCTGGTCTTGGGTACATATTAGCGATTTAGCACGAGCTTATGTAAACGTCGCTGAATGTACCGCTCCCATCGATAAAGAAGTATTCTGTATTGCCGACGAGCAGCGTCCCAAATGTATAGAAGTGATGCGGGCTTGTTTGAAAGCTGCAAACTACAACGGCGATATTCAGTTTGCCGAACCTCAAGAGGATGATGTGACGAGTACTTGGTTCGACCAAAACGAGTTTATTACGTCGCAAAAAGCTCGTTCTTTGTTGGGATGGGTTCCACACCACACTGGAGTCATTGACGAGATTGAAACTTATTACATGGCATGGAAAGCCGCTCGGTCTTGAGCGTGCTAGGAGCAATCGATCGGGAGAATGCATAGGAGAATACACGAACCATGAATGACTCGTTACTCAATTCCCTCGCCGACCGTTTGAAGATAATAGAGACAATCGATGGTTTTGGAATGGCGATCGATTTGCGAGATTGGCAAAAGTTTCGCAGTTTATTTGCCGATGCGGTTGAATTTGATTATTCCTCCATTGGCGAGGTCGCCGGTACGCTCCATCCAGACGAGATCGTGAATACCGCTCGCAACGACTTAGGAGGTTTTCAAGCCACTCAGCATATGATGGCCAATCACCAAGTCAACCTGGCTGGGGATCGCGCCACCTGTTTGGCTCACGTTCGAGCGCAGCACTTTTTACCCAACGATCGCTCAGAACCGATATTTGAAATGGGGGGTTACTATACTGCGGGTCTAATTCGCATCAATTCCGATTGGAAAATCCAACGCTGGAAATTTTCTGTACTTTGGTCTGGTGGCAATCAATTGCTTTTCGATCTCGCGAAGCAAATAACCGGCGATCGACCGGAGATCGTTTAGTCGAGATTGAGTCGATCGGATTCTCCAAACGGACTATGTACATATGGACGGTCTCGCGATCGCGCTGCGTGACTTCAAAGCCGAGCCGTTTGTAGAGGCTCATCGCCGGGAGATCTGCAAAAGTCTTCAATTGGACAGGTTTAGAGGCGTTGCTCTATAAGATGCTCTCCAAAATAGCCGTTCCGATCCCTCGCCATCCGTTCGAGGGCGAGAGCTGTATATTCTCTAGGTACAGTCCTGAGTCGTTGATTGCTTGCTTATTGTCTCCAGCCCAAAAAGCCTTCTCGAGAGAAGGCAGACTATCCAATTTCTCAGAAAACTATTCACTGAAGCATAAAGTTTTATGTCGATATCTTTAATAAATGTTTCTTTTATTTGTATTTATAAATACTGATTGATAGTATAAGTCGTAATAATAAAAAAAAGTGTATCAAAATCATGAAAGTTTCAACAAGTTCTAAATCTTTCGTTGACTCCATTATTATGGGTGCGCTATTGGTGGTTATGAGCGCCGGAGTCTTTGCCATTATGGTCGCAGGGGCGGGAGTCTAAATTCCTCACTTCATCTCTAAAGTCATAGGCTTATTCCTCAAACCAACCGACAATAAATTCAATACAAAACACAATAAAAACCCTGTTGCAGTGTCCCTAAATGTTTCTCTTGCTACAGGGTAATTTTGTGAATATCGTCGCCACGCGAGGCAGAACGAGCAGATAGCAAAGGAATCTCTTTCTCCTTCCTGCTAATATCTCTTTCCCTCGAGAGCGCTCACCTTACCCTCAACCCAAGCGGGCGCGCATATCGTTTAAATTAAATACGTTTCAAGAGATTTAAACCGTGGGTATCCGTTCCGCAGGTATCGAATAAGTTATGGAGATAGTTTAATTTCCGAACCCGTTCGGTTTCTTCGGCACTCGGTTGCCAAGGATCGGGATTATTGTAAGCATAGTAAGCTTCCGAGCCATCAATGCCCAAACGAGCTGCCTCTGGAATCAGTTCCTGGGGCGATCGCCGATAGCGAGAGGGATGCGCCAGAACCGCCAACCCACCAGCATTGTGGATCGCCGCGATCGCCTCACCGGCGAGATAGGGTTTTCCCGTTACTGGATGTCCGTGCAAATAACCCTCAATGGCAGGAGCGTCGGGATCGAATCCGTAGCCGAGAATATGAACTTCAACATCAAGCAGTGCGGCATTGATTTCCACTCCCGTCCATAGGGTTGGAAGCGGAACGCTATCGCCACTAGCATCCCCTCCACTGGAGGAGCGCCGTTCTTCTAACCAACACTGTGCCGCTCGGTAGCCTCCGACGCTGTGGTGATCGGTAATGGCTAAACCCTTCAAACCGATATCCGTTGCCTGCTGTATCAAAGCTTCTGGTTCCAAGCGACCGTCGGAGTAAATCGTGTGCATGTGAAAGTTGTACTCGCGAGGACAACTTTCGGCACCAATGGTTTGAAAGACTTGCATCAGTGTCTTGCGATCGCGGTCGCGTACTGATGCACAAGGGGGAGCGAGGTTGAGAAACATAAGTGTTGTTAGACCTGTTGGGCTTAGTCCTAATATAACGAACTGTTGCCAAATGAATTTGAAATCGAGCCATCATTTCTGAGAAACGATCGAGGCGATGGAAGATTCCCAAAGGAGGGATTCTAGGGGTGTGGTCATGCTATTTTCAATGGTGAATTCGATTGTGACATCCGACCCACTCTAAATTTTATTCAGGCGAAAAATATTGGTAAATCGCGATCGAAGGTGTAGCATGACGAGAGTCATTTGTGCAGAGATAGCCCCATGGCCCAATCAGAGATTCTCACCCTCGCAAAACAGGGCAACCCCAAGGCGATCGCCGCCTTGATGAACTATTCCCTGCGATCGAAACAAATTACCGTAGTCGTCGATATCGCCGATGCTTGTCTGAGCGTCGTCGCTACTGCACCGAAACCTCCCGATCGGGCATTTATGATTCACTTTGTCCGTAAAGGTCTCGACAAACTCGGCATCGAGTCACTCGATCGAGCGATCGTCGAAGGGTACGGTACGGACAGAAGCCGCCGGGCATGGCAAGAAACATTGATGCTAGAGGATGCCACCACAAGCAACCCCTTCGTCGGACAAATTCCGCTGCTCAACTCCCTGCCCGCACCACTACCATCATCGCCACCGACACCCCCACCGGTTACCCCAACCCTCACACCCGATCGGGGCTTGAATAGAGAAACCACTTCCCCTGCCCGCAAGAAAGCAACTTCCGGGAAACGGAAAACATCAAAGCCCCTCCATCCCGTTCTGAGGTGGATGAAAACGACGATTGGGGCACTTTTGTATATCGTTTGCGTGGCAGTGACCTTTGGCCTTGCCGTACCGATTAAAGTATTTACGGCACTGTTGTCGGAAAATGCTCTCTACCAACTCCCGATCGCCGGTGACATGTTTCGAGGACTCGAAGTTGCCGAACTGTTCAACGTTCTGGTATTTGCCGTTTTTGGCACTGGATTGGGAATTGCAACGGCACTAGTGCCCAAAGCGTTCGGACACCGCATGAGTGCGGCATTGTTGATCGTGGCACTGCCGGTGATTTTTGTCCTGGGCAGTTTTGTTCGCTATGAAGACTGGGTGAGAGATTTTGCTGCCAACGAGCAAATTACCCACGAAATCGCCATCGAAACCACCGATACTTACCTCAGCAGCCAAGTGGGGAGAGGAGGCTTTCCAGGATTTTACTTCTATACCGCTCGGTATCCGATTTTGCCCGTCGATGCATCGGAAATGAAAGAAGTCAAAGCCCTAGAAGAAAGGACGGTGGCACGCATCAATCGCGTTGTTGAGATCGAACCTGAAAACCTGTCGCGTCTCTTTTCGATCAGTATTTGGGGCGTGCGAATTTTTTACTTTGGTTTGTCGATCGTCACGGCGATCGCCCATTTCTCTCAAGGGGAAGAACTTGCCGATAAACTGGCGAAACGGGGTAATTTCCGCAAGGGTAAAGAGTCTCGCATCTAATGCAACCCCCGAGAAAGAGAATGCGTCACCCTCGGGCAACGCATTTTTAAACCGCTCGTTCCAAATCATCAAATCCCTTGTTCGGCTCAGGTCTAACTGATGACCGATCTCTTAAAACTTATGACTGGTGAAGCGGGGTTTCAGCCACCGGCAACTGCAGGCACGATACTCACTTCGTCTCCATCGGCGAGGGGGGTTTGGGTACCGTCGAGGAAGCGAATATCCTCGCTGTTGACATAGAAGTTCAAGAACCGACGGGGCTTTCCGCTATCGTCGCACACTCGTGCTTTAATACCCGGACAGCTTGTTTCGAGAGCGTCGATGAGTTCTTCAACGCTCGTCGCATCGCATTCCACCGTCGCTTGGTTATTGGTTAAATTTTGGAGGGGAGTTGGAATTAATACTTTAACGGACATCGCTTATTTTCTATCGTTTCTACTGGGGACGGAGCGCGATCGCGCACGAAAGTACAAATCGATCGAACTTTCCAAAGCCGGCTCTGAACGCGATCGTAACGGTCTGGGAGTGAGATAAGAAGAGGTTAACCAGAAGCATGAAGCATTGACTCAACAATTCTCGCAGGTCTCGAACGAGACCTGTCCAAATGCCGTCGTGCTTTTAATACTAGGCTAACGCGCTTCTTTCTCTCTCCAATTGCCAATTTTGTAAATTGGCAATTTACAACTCGCCGCAACTTAAACCAAAACTTGCTGCCATTCCAACCGACCGAGGGTGTGAGAGCGCTCCAGAGCCCGCTCGAAGGCATCGAGTTTCGGTTCGATGGTCAGGGGTTCGCCGATATAACCTTGGACGGCTTCTTGAGTCTTGAGACCGTTTCCGGTGATGTAGGCGACCGTCGTCTCGTCCGGATCGATTTTACCCGCTTCTACGAGTTTTTTGAGGACGGCGATGGTGGTTCCCCCAGCAGTTTCGGTGAAGATGCCTTCCGTTTCAGCCAGCAGCTTGATACCGTCAATAATTTCCGCATCGTTAACGGACTCGATGTTACCGTTGGTTTTGCGAGCCACATCTAAGGCGTAAACGCCGTCTGCGGGGTTGCCGATGGCGATCGACTTGGCGATCGTGTTGGGCTTGACGGGGGTGATGAAGTCCCGTCCCTCTCGGAAGGCACTCGCGATGGGGGAGCAACCTTCGGCTTGCGCGCCGCTGAAGCGAACGGATTTATCGTCCACTAGCCCCACTTTAATAAATTCTTGGAAGCCTTTATGAATTTTGGTAAACAGAGATCCCGAAGCCAACGGTGCGACGATATGGTCGGGAAGTTGCCAGCCGAGTTGTTCGGCAACCTCAAATCCTAGGGTTTTCGAGCCTTCGGAGTAGTACGGGCGCAGGTTGATGTTGACGAAGCCCCAGCCGTGGGTGTTGGCGACTTCCGAACATAGGCGGTTGACTTGGTCGTAGTTGCCTTTAACGGCCATCACCGTGGGATTGTAAATCAGCGTTCCCAGGACTTTCCCTGCTTCCAAGTCGGCAGGAATGAACACGCAACAGTCTAACCCGGCATGGGCGGCGATCGCGGCGGTGGAGTTTGCCAAATTTCCCGTACTCGCACAGGAAACCGTCGAGAAGCCCAATTCTCTAGCGCGGGTTAGGGCTACCGACACCACCCGATCTTTGAAGCTGAGGGTGGGCATATTGACGGCATCGTTTTTGATGTAAAGCTTCTTGAGTCCCAACTGGCGGGCGAGGCGACGAGCGTTCACCAGTGGGGTCATTCCCGTTCCTACGTCAATGGGATTGTCGGTTTGGACGGGCAAAAACGGACGATAGCGCCAAATGGAGTTGGGGCCGGCTTCGATTGTTTCCCGGCTGACACGCTGACGCAAGGCATCGTAGTCGTAGGTGACTTCCACCGGACCGAAGCACATCTCGCAAACATGCTTGGCTTGCAGTTCGTATTCGGTACCGCACTCTTTGCACTTGAGCTTATCGAAGGTTGCGTGAGTGTGGTGGTGAGTCGTTGCGTCGATGGCTTGGGTCATGGGATTACTACTTTGCTTTATCAGTTTTTGCGTGTCAGTCAATATGGCAAATCATCGTAGCATGGGTCGCGAGCCAGGACAAACAATCCCGACCAATATAGTCGGGATTAAGTTAAATGCTTGCCTAGCATGACTTGTGAGGATTGGTATTTTTATCGACCTAAAAATAGGCTCGATCGAGCGATAGGCACCTCGCCAAGAGAAACAGGACTAGGAAATCCAAAGATGAGTGAAGTCTAGAGTTGACAAAATTCTCGATCGATGAAGTTTGTTAGTCTGTAGGCTCGCATTGCTATAGATTGCTATAGAATGTTTAGGCTCGCATTTTCCACAAGAGCGAGTTAAAAGTGGATTCGTTTGTTTTTCAAGTCAAAGTGGTACGAATTCGCCTCCCAAGCAAGACCTCTTGTTGACGCACTGCCATCCCCCATGCACCAGAAACTCCTTGACACCCACATTGCCCGATCGCAAGTTTTGATCGCCCCAGAGGAGATTAAAGCAAAATTACCGCTAACGGAAGTCGCCGCACAAACGGTACTGCGATCGCGCCAGCAAATCGCGAATATTCTCGACGTACTCGATTCTCGTAAATTTATCGTTGTCGGGCCTTGTTCGATTCACGATCTCGAGGCAGCAAAAGAATACGCCCAGAAACTCAAAGGTCTGAGCGATCGCGTTGGAGATCGGCTGTTGCTAATTATGCGGGCATATTTTGAAAAACCCCGCACGACTGTCGGTTGGAAAGGCTTAATTAACGATCCGAATATGGATGATTCCTTCGAGATCGAAAAAGGATTGTTACTGGCGCGCCAACTGCTGCTCGAAATTGCCGAATTGGGATTGCCTGCCGCCACCGAAGCCCTCGATCCGATCGTACCGCAATATATTAGCGAACTGATTTCTTGGTCGGCGATTGGGGCGCGTACCATCGAATCTCAAACTCATCGGGAAATGGCGAGTGGGTTATCGATGCCCGTCGGGTTAAAAAACGGTACCAACGGAAGTATTGAAGTGGCGATTAATGCCGTACAAGCAGCCCAAAAACCCCACAACTTTTTGGGTATCGATCGCCAGGGGAAAGTTAGTGTCTTCACGACCAAAGGAAATCGCTACGCCCACGTCATTCTAAGGGGAGGTGGGGGCAAAGCGAACTTTGAGGCTGCCAACGTTCGAGCCGTTGAAGAACTACTCCAAGAATCGAACCTACCGACGAAAATTGCGATCGATTGCTCTCACGGCAACTCAAACAAAGACCACAAACGTCAAGGTGATGTTTTAAAAAATATTATCGGGCAAATCGATCGAGGGAACTCTTCCATTGTCGGGATGATGTTGGAGTCTAATTTATTAGAAGGCAACCAAAAGATACCAGCGAATTTAGAAGATTTGCAGTATGGAGTTTCTGTAACCGACAAATGTATGAGTTGGGAAGAAACAGAAGAAGTAATTCTTTCTGCTCATGCCACTTTAAGCCAAAATAGTTAACCCCGAGTTAGCCCTAAAAAGGGTTAACTCGGCAAAAGCTGCTGGACGGCATTTAGAAGTTCGTCGGGATGAAATGGTTTGGCAATGTAAGCATCTGCTCCCATTTTCATTCCCCAATAACGATCGAACTCTTCGCTCTTGCACGAACACATAACAATAGGGACGTGTTGAGTTGTCGCGTTCCCTTTAATTTTTCGACAAACATCGTAGCCATTGGGATTGGGCATAATAATATCGAGGATTACGAGATCGGGACATCGAGCTTGGATATTTTGGAGTGCTTCAGTCCCTCCTTTCGCCTCAATGACTTCCATTCCATTATGTTTGAGGAGATTGGCAATCATCATTCTTTGAGCGGTACTGTCTTCGACGACTAAAATCGTACTCATTATGTTTACTTGATGGGCGAAAGCTTTATTAAACAACGTGAGAAAAAACAAAATGTTTTCCCACTATCGTTACCATATATTTCTGATTATAAACTAGACCGCGAAACCCGACCGGTGCAAGTCTTCTGAATTGATGGGGTTAAGAAATATATCGATTTTTAAGGTACGTCGATCGCGATCGAGATGTCAATCAGAGCGTCAGTAAAATACTCAGAATTTTCATCCGGTTGAAATCTCCAGTCTCGGATGAGATTTTCGATCCAAATCGAGCAAGATACCGGAGCATTTTCACCATTCGCACCGCGCACCCTATTGAATTCGAGAATCTTTCCCTGAGAGGAGGCGCTGTCATCGATGAGTGCCTCGATCGAAAACTGACCGTTACATTGTCCGTCGGGAGAAGGAGAGACAATCGAAGTTGTCGGGCAGATTGTGAAATTACCATTAGCCGAATACGCACAACTCCCTTCATAAGCACTAGCTCCCATAACACTCGCGAGCGTCACGCGAACGCTATTGCCCGTGGTTGGTTCAGAAGTATCACCAGCAGAATTATCGGTTGGGGTTTCGCTGTCTCCTGTTGTTGGTGTCTGTTGCGGTGAAGGATTGCTCGGTTGTGGGGATGGTATCTGTTCTGAAGTATTATCCGGAGTTGGAGAGATGGGGGTCGGTTGCTGTATCGGTGGAGTGGGAGAGTTGGTGGGGTTTTCCGGAGTGCTAGGGGTGGGAGAGATAGGAG
>NZ_JADEXN010000053.1 GCF_015207075.1 Zarconia navalis LEGE 11467 | reverse complement strand
GGATAAGATCTCTAAAATCGGTCGAGCAGATCGTCATCAGACTGTTTTGTATTTTCTCCATCGGTAGATGTTTCCTCCTCTTTACCCCATTCCGAGCTTGGTTCTGCCGCCCGTCGAGTTTTCGATCGATTGCGACTGTATAGGGGAATCGGAGAACTTGGAGATGGAGTCGTCTCGGGAGATGGAGAAGGCACTAGTTCTAATTGTCGAGATTTAGACCCAGATTGTTCCTGAGGCCGATCGAATTTTGTCTGACCCCGACGGCGTTCGGAGGTGCGTTCTTCGGCGGTATCTTCCGACACCACCTCATATAAAATCGCTAACTTTTGCCGATCGCTTCCTTTACGTAAAACGCGCCCTAACCGTTGAATGTATTCCCGCTTAGAACCGCTACCCGACAGCAGAATTGCAATTCTCGCATCGGGCACATCCACCCCTTCATTTAAAACGTGGGAAGCCGCCAATGTTTTGTACTCGCCACTTTTAAATCGGGTGAGAATTTCGTGGCGTTCTTTAACCGGAGTTTGATAGGTAATCGCCGGAATCAAAAAATCTTGAGAAATGCGATAGACAGTGGCATTGTCGTTGGTGAAAATCAGAGTGCGTTCCGGATAGTGTTTGGCCAGTAACTCCGTCAGTACCCTCATTTTGCCATCAGTTCCCAGGGCAATGGCTTTGGCTTCGTGATGGGCTTTCATTGCCCGTCGTCCCGCAGACGATCGGGCGCTGGCTTTGATAAAATTTTGCCAACCGTTCGTGCTGCCCAAGCGAATATTTGCCTGTTTTAAAAAGGCGTTGCGATCGGCAATAAGTGCCTGGTAGCGATCTCGTTCGGCTTGGGAAAGTTTCACCTTCATCTGCACGATGCGGTGTTCGGCGAGGGCATCCCCTGCCAACTCCTCGGGGGTACGGCGATAGACTTGGGGGCCGACGAGGGTATCGAGATCGGTATGTCGGCCGTCGGTGCGTTCTGGGGTTGCCGTCAGTCCCAGGCGGTAGGGGGCGATGGAATGTTCGGCAATGACGCGGAAAAAATCCGTGGGTAGGTGGTGGCATTCATCGAAAATCAGGAATCCGTAGCGATCGCCCAAATTTTCTGCATTAATTGCCGCGCTATCGTAGGTGGAGACGAGAATCGCCGTGCGATCGTGAGATCCGCCGCCAAGTAACCCCACCTCCGCGTCGGGAAACGCCGCGAGTAAGTGAGCGTACCACTGGTGCATCAAGTCCAGCGTCGGCACCACGACCAAGGTACTGCGAGGGGTTTGTTGCAGGCACAACTGCGCCAGATAGGTTTTTCCGGCTGCTGTGGGCAATACCACGACCCCGCATCGTCCCCCCTGCTTCCACGCCTCCAACGCCTCTTTTTGGTGGGGATAGGGTTCCATTTCCAGCTTGGATTCTAGTTCCAGCGGCACGAAATCCTTGGCATTATCGGTAAAATTTGTGGCTTCTGCCCACAAAGCCTCAACGAGGAAGCGGTACTGACACGCCGGGATACGAAACTTTTCGATTCGATCGTCCCACGTCGCGTAGTCCACCCAGGCTTTGCCCCGAGGTGGGGGATGCAGAACCAGCGTGCCGCGATCGAACCAAAGAGTGGGGGTACGAGGCATGAGCGATCGTCCGGGAGTTAGTCATCTTCATATTATGTTAGATGGGCGATCGCATCGATATGATTACCACCACAATTAGCAAGTGGAATGAAATAGTCCGCCAACAGCTTCTATATCGACCAAACTGTTGTATAGTTTCACAGCCAGTTCCGTTTGCAAAACATGGGCGGTAATGCTTTTGTCTTCGAGTATTTGCAGAGTTTCCGGACAGACTTGCAGCCGGTGTAGCATTCCCCGAGATAGAACGATGGTTGTTGCGCCGCGATCGATGAGTTCTGCCACATCCGCAGCTTGAATGCCCGGTACGTGACGAGTTCCGGTCTCTTGCCAGTTCCATTCCCGCGCGCCACCGGGAAAGAGTTTGGCATCTTTAAAGTGTTTGCCGTTAATTTCAATCTTTCCCCAAGACAGGCGATCGATTTTTGGGGATGTTGCTATTGGTGTTGGTTGCTGTGTTTTATCGAATGCCATCTCTAACGGTCTCCTAATCGCGACACTCTATAACTTTTGAGGATAGCGCAAACTTTCTTTAGTGGAGCATTTGAATAATTCAATCGACTCAAGTCATCATCTTAGCCCCTGTTTGCTCAAACGATCGAACCGCAAAAATAGCAATCCTCCCGCCACAGAAAAACCGATGGATAATCCGTACCAAATGCCGCTGGCACCCAAGTGTAAGAGTTGGCTGAACGTATAAGCTAATGGCAGTCCTAAGATCCAGTACGAACCAATAGCGATCGGGGTTGGATAGGCGACATCACCCATACCTCGCAAAGCCCCGATAATCACCACCTGAATACTATCAAAAATTTGAAAAAAAGCGGCTAAAACCAGTAACGATGAGGCAATTTGTATAACCTGGGAGTCTCGAACAAATAAATTAGAAAGATAGTGGTTTCCAAAGATAAAGATAAAAGCGCTGACAACCGATAATGAGGTGGTGAGACTTAAAGAGCTAAATCCAGTTTCCCGTAACCGGCGGAAGTTTCTGCGACCAAACTGATTGCCGACACCAATTGTGGCGGCTGCTGAGATTCCCGTCGCTATCATATAAGTAACCGTCACTAAACTCAAAGCAATTTGATGCGCTGCCAGTTCTTGAGTCCCCAACCAACCCATCATAATCGCTGCAAAACTGAGCGCTCCATTTTCAAACAAAAACTGAATTCCACAGGGAATTCCAATGTTGAGAATTTTAGCGGCCTGAAAAATAGAAATTCTCAATCTCATCATTTTTTTGAGATAACAAAAGCTTTGAGGAATCAAGAGCACCAAAATCCCGATCGCAAATGGCATAAAAGTTCTCGATATTAGGGTGGCGAGTCCCGCACCGTTTAATCCGAGCTGAGGAAAGCCAAAGTTTCCATAAATTAATAAATAGTTCAGACCAATGTTAATAAGATTAGAAAATAAACTGATATACATGGCAGGTTTTGTCAGAGACAACCCTTCCATAAATTGCCGATAGCCTTGAAAAATACTATAAGGAATTAGAGAAATTGCTAATGTTCTAAAATAGGGAATCGCTAGTTCGACGACAGCTTCGGGTTGATTGAGAAATCGCAGACTTGGAGCAGCCTTCCATAACAGTAAAGAAAATCCCAAGCCGACGATGGCACTAATCAGAATTCCATGTTTGAAAATTCTAGATATTTCCGTTAAATTTTTAGTTCCATCAGCGGCGGCAATTAGAGGCGTAATACCAAAGGTGATTCCCGTCACAAATGTGATAAAGATAAAAAATACGCTGTTGGCTAAAGAGGAAGCAGCTAGCTCAACTGTGCCGATCTGACCTACCATCGCACTGTCAGCAATGCTAACTAAAACTGTACCCAACTGACTCAAGCAGACAGGATAAGCAAGTAAAATTATATTTTTATAACCACGAGAACGATTGAAAAGCATTAGTTTGTATCAAAATATGTTCGGTATATGCGATCGACAGGAATTTGTGAATTTTGAAATGCTTTGAGATAAAAATTGCGTTTTTATGAAAATTTCTCTAAAATCAGAATGTATAAATAACGAAACGGTAGGCTCGCTCTAATAAGCTCAAACGAATATTCGAGCGGACATAGCGAACAGACTGGAAGCTTTCATTATCACCCGACAAACGGGTTCTTCTTCAATATACTGACAAAAATATTAATATCCGGACTCTCACTTTATTAAGTTAGTAAAATCAATAAAATAACAGGTCAACTATTCTACCTTGGCAACGGGTACATCTAAATCCGGAAAAAAACTTGTCTGCGAAGTATCACTAAATATCTGAAACTATTTCCTGGCAGAGTTGTCATGAAAATCGAGCCGACCTTTTAGTATATAATCTTAAGATTTTTCCGAGTTAGACCTATAATTTAAAAAGCAGATCTAACTCATCAAATAGACAATAATCTTGTTGTAAAAAAATGAGATCGCATCTTGCTTATAAAAGCACAATACGATCTCGATTCATTCAATCTACTTCTATTCAATTCTAACCTTTTTCAACTATTACAAGTCCCTTAAAAATGAGAGCATTCTTGTAAAGCAATTATTTCTTGAGTGCGATTGAATCGATCGAATCCCTCGAGATATCGTTCTAACTCCTTGGCCCTTTGGTTCTGTTCGCGATCGTGTCCTTCATCTTGCCAGCCAATAAAAAGTTTGGCGCGACTTTGCCGAATTTCAACCCGCTCCTTCATCAACATCAAAGCCTGAAATGCATCTGTTAAATTAGCCCTTGGATGCTTGGGAAACATTCCTTGACTTTTCCTAGATGGGTAGTAAGGATGAAAATTGAAATCGATCGAGACACGGTATTTCTCGGAAAGATGCAAACCGTACTCTAATGTTTCCACGGCTTCAGCAATCGCGGCGTCTCCCACGACTTCTGGCGGTTGAAACACGATATTAAAATCGATACCGATTTTTTCCGAGTAAGCACCGACAATGGCAAATGCATTCTCGATCGCATCTTTAGTCATCAACTTTTTCAATTTACCCATCCGAATCTCATCATTTTGAGATTCCACTCCCAAAATAATGCTCGCTCGCTGACTGATACCGAGATGATGACTCAGGCGATCGAGATTGTCCGGGGTAATATACATTTCCCGAGAATCGAGAGAAACAAGTTTGCAGTTTTTCAAGCCCGAAACTAAGTTTAAAATTGCGGCGAAAGTTTCTCTCGACATTTCGGCGTGGTTTAATGTCGAACCCGAGTTATAGATTAAGAGATGTCTGGCATCGACCAAAAGATCGGCATAGTAATCTTGAAAAAATTCGAGCCGCTGTTGGTTTGAGGATCCATCGAATCCCATTCCTTCTCCGGCACCAATATCGCAATGATGGCATTGATATCGATAAAACGGGCACTCACCATTTTTCGACTCGTTGCCAAACACCAGTACAAGACGAGAACCATAGGCATCGACGACGGGGGCAAACAAATTAGATTGTTCTGGAATTACCGAACGAGTTATCACGCACACTCTCCTTTCGAGACTAAAAAGTTACCGATCGCCAAATAGTCGATTTTCGTTTTCCCAAACGTCTCCACCGCATCTTCTGGGCTACAAACGATCGGTTCGGAATCGTTAAACGAGGTATTCAAAACGATCGGTACCCCCGTCAATTTATCGAATTCTTCGATCAGCCGATAGTATTTGGCATGAGAAGTCGATCGCACCGTTTGCACTCGACTGGTTCCATCAATATGAATCACTGCTGGAATCAAATCGCGCTTGCTCTCTAGCACTTCGTAGGCAAAGAGCATAAAATCTGAAGGCATTTGTTTGTCCCCAATTCGGAACCATTCTTGGGCTTTATCTGCCAAGACAGATGGTGCAAACGGTCGAAAATGCTCCCGATGTTTGACTTTAATATTGAGAATATCCCGCATATTCGGGTTGCGAGGGTCGGCAAGCAAAGTGCGACTTCCCAGCGCGCGAGGGCCCATTTCCATTCGATCTTGGAACCAACCGACAATATGACCGTCGGCGACCAACTTCGCTGCCACTTCCTCAATGTTGTCGCACCGATGGTAGTCGAGGTTATGTTCGTCAAGAACCGCCTGAATTTCCACGTCGGAATACTCCGGCCCGAGATACGGACGATCCATGACGTAGCTGCGCGGTTGTCCGAGGATTTGATGCCAAATCTCATAAGCGGCCCCGATCGCCGTTCCCGCATCATTAGCCGCCGGCTGAATGTAGATATGTTTGTAAGGGGTTTTCTCTTGGAGGATGCGATTGGCGACGCAGTTTAAGGCAACACCTCCCGCCAGACAGAGATTTTCGCTACCAGTGCGATCGTACAAGTCGTTAGCCAGTTCTAGTAACACTTCCTCTGTTACTTTCTGCAACGTGGCGGCAATGTCCATATGCCGTTCTTCGAGCTTGCTACCGGGTTCTCGCCTGGGGCCGAAGAGTTTTTCGAGTTGGCTAAAATCGTTGACCCGAAATTGTAAAATACGAGGGTCGAGTTGAAAGCTTCCTGGCTCGATCGTCAGAATTTGTCGGAACTCGTTGTCGTAGTATTTGAAGTTGCCGTAGGATGCCAAACCCATGACCTTGCAGGCATCGTATTCGCTAAACCCCAGAAACTGAGCGAACTTTTCCCAAAGAAATCCCAGACTGTTGGGATAGTCGATGGTGTTGAGTTTTTCGAGGCGATTTTCCTTTCCGTGGTAGAACGTGGTGGATTCAAATTCACCAATGCCATCGACAACTAAAACGGCGGCATCTTGGTAAGGGGAGACGAAATAGGCACTGGCTGCATGGCAAAGATGGTGATCGAGCCATTCAAACTTGGCGGTTATATCTTCCCGGGCCAGTTGGCTCAGTTGTTGGGGAACCTGTTGTAGTTTTTCGTAGAACAGTTTTTCTCCATCCGCACTACCCCAGTCTCCAGGAATGACGGGTTCGGAGTACTCTTTATTTTTGAGCCGCTTGACGGGATCGAAGGAGTAGCCAACGCGATCGATCTCTTTCCAAGTGATGCCAGCTTTTTCCAAGCACAGTTGAATGGCCTGCACGGGCAATTCGTCGGGATTGTCCACTCGTGCGGGTTTGGCGTGCTTGACTCGATTGAGACGTTCTTCTTCAATCGCTAGGACGATTTTACCGTTGCGAATTAAGCACACCGAGGATTCGTGATAAGCGGAGTTTATTCCTAATATATAGCTGGGACGAGGTGATGGAAGTGGGTATTGCATCTTTAAAAAGAATGGTGTCTGGCGAGCATGTTGTTAAAAATCCGGATCTCTGTCACACAAAGCTAAAATCTTCGATCGATTTTGACCGTCGGGGCAAGCTAACTCTTTCGCGAATGGGTTTCGGAACGATTTAAATTAGAATGTTTCTCCGTGCAACACGTCCAATTTTGCAACTGAGAACATTTCGTTTAGTGCCAACCTTAGTTCTAGTAGAAGTGAAAAGATCGGCAATTGCCTTCAGTGTTTCCACCGATCTTTTCACCTGTAAATGTAAATTTATCAAAATATATTTTTTTGGAGAAGTTAGATTGAAGCTTTCAGAAGAATGAAGCGATAGGTTTAACTTATTCTGATTAGAGTGATCTTCAGTTCTTCGTCAAAAAATAATTTTAACAAGCGAAGAATTCGCAAATTCAAGTTCTAAAGAGCGCTAGAACAATTCAAATTCAATTTGCCATCCGCATTATTGCGGATTTTTTGAAGAAAAATATCGATCTTAAAGACTAGCTTTGCTGGTTATCTCTAGCAGCAGATCGTTCACCCCAAACATTTATTTTATTCGATCGGTTAACTCAGCTCGAGCTATATAATTGGAGACGGTAAGCTTTACAAAGAAACTAGCCATTACTCTAAAACTATGATTATGCTGGCAGTATAGATCGATACTTAATAGATCGATACTTAAACTTTCTCTGCTGCATTTGTTAAGAGCAAAATTCTGATGTCATACTCTACTCCCGCAACTTGTTCGGGGAAGATCGCACTAAACCGGACGTTCAATACTCGATCGCTACTCTCGCGATTTGGATTCTTTACGATCGGGTTGTTGTTAGTTTTACTGCTCAATGGATGCAATACCTACTTCAATCGCGAACCGCAAACTCTGAAAGTGGGAATGAATCGCTGGCCCGGCTTCGATGTGGTTCTCTACGCACAAGAAGCGGGACTGTTTGAGAAACGCGGTCTCAACGTTGAGTTGAGCGTGTTTGAGAACTCTCAAGATGCAACCCGAGCCATGATTCGCGGGAATCTAGATGCGGCGTTCGTTCCGTTGTGGGACGTGATGCAAGCCGATCCGGGGAACGATCGCCCGGCTTACGTACTTGTGACGAATATTTCTGCGGGAGCTGACGGCATTGTCGCTCAACCGGGAATCGAATCCGTTAAAGATCTGCGCGGTAAAAAAGTGGGCGCTCAACTCGGTACGATCGATCATCTAATTTTGCTCGAAGCTTTGAAACTCAACCAGATCGATCCGGGCAGCGTGCAAATCGAAAACCTGTCTAACGAAACGACCGTTCAATGGATGAAAGAAGGTCGTTTGGATGCCGCAGTGGTGTGGGAACCATTACTGAGCGATACGGCTAGCGCGATTGGCGGTAATATTATTTACACGACAGAAGAAGTCGATAGCTTAGTCATCGATGGTTTGGCAGTGAGATCGAGCTTCATTGAAGAGAACAGAGCAAGTCTAACGCAATTTATCTTGACTTGGTTCGATCTAATGGAGGCAGTCGAGACTCAACCTGAAACTGTCTTTGCCTCCGCTGCTAAGCAACTCGGGCAAAATCCCGAAGATTTTAAGAGCGATTATTCAGGGCTAAAAAAAGGCGATATTGTCATGAATCGTCGAATGTTTGAGTCTCAGGGGCGTCTATGGAAAGCGACTCAACAAATCGCGGACTGGTTGCGCGAAGATACGCGACACGGTCGAATCATTCGAGAAGATGTTGAGATTAATGCCGAACCCGTCACTGCTGCTATCGATCTCTGGAAATAATGAGCTACTATCCCCAATCTTTCAAACGCAGCCTCACAAAGCAACTGTTGGCTGGTTTTGGGATGTCTTTGATTACGGTCGGACTGAGTTCGATGTGGGTCAACTACCATCTGGTTCGTTCCGACTTAAAACAACAGGTTCGAGAACGCGCTCAATCGATTACTCAAGGTTTGGAGTTTGCTACGGAAGGATCGCTCGAACTCGGACACGCGAGCAATCTGCGACGAGTGGTTCAGAACTACGCAACTTTACCTGCGGTCGTTCAAATTGCCATTGTCAGTCCCGACGGTCGGATTCTCGCCCATAGCTCGTCGGATGGGGGAGCGATGCCCTCAGGTGAAGGAATCTCAATCCCACTCAAACAAGCCATGGAGTTGGCAGCTAGCACGGGAAGGTCTCAAACCCTGTACGAGACCATAGGCGATCGCAAGGTTCTGGTAGATATCTTGCCCTTTAGCAGTTATATCTTTGAAACCCAGGGAAAGCGCGGATTGGCGATCGCTATTCTCGATTTACAGCAAATCGAGCAAGATTCGTGGCACACCTTTTTCACTTCCACGGTCACCATGACGGTGGGTACCATTGGCATTTTAGTGCTGATGGGATTGGCACTGCATAAAACGATACTCGGGCCCCTCAAACGGTTGAATTGCGCTCTCGAACGCAGCCAGAAAACAGAAACCTTCAACCTGCCATCAGCCATGCCCGACAATGAAATTGGCTTCCTGGCCAAGACCTTCGAGAAAGTCTTTCAAAAACTCGAAAAACACGAACAACTGCAAAAAGAAATCGAAGAACGAAAGCTGGCAGTTGCAGCCCTGCGGGAAAGCGAAACCCGAGAACGGGCTAAGTCCGAACAGCTCGCATGCACCCTCGAAGACCTCACTCAAGCACAAAGCCAACTCATTCAAACCGAAAAAATGTCGAGCTTGGGGCAAATGGTGGCGGGAGTGGCTCACGAAATCAACAACCCCGTTAATTTTATCCATGGCAACTTGAGTCATGCCAAGGACTACATTCGCGATCTACTCAATTTGGTGAAACTTTACCAACGGGAGTATCCCCAGCCAACAGCGGCGATTGAAGAAGAAATGGAAGCCGTCGAGCTAGATTTTTTGTCTGAAGACTTAGGAAAACTACTGGGGTCGATGAAGGTGGGAACCGATCGCATCCGCGATATCGTTTGCTCTTTGCGGATGTTTTCTCGCCTAGATGAAGCTGAAATCAAACAAGCCGATCTTCACGACGGAATCGACAGTACGTTGATGATTTTACATCACCGATTGAAGCCAAAACCCGAATATCCGGGAATTCAAATAATTAAAGCCTACGATCGCCTGCCCGAAATCGGTTGCTATGCCGGTCAGCTCAATCAAGTGTTTATGAATATTTTGAGCAATGCCATCGATGCTTTGGACGAATACAATCGATCTCGAACGGCTAAAGAAATTCAGCTAAGTCCCAGCACGATCTGGATTCGTACGGCAATCATCGATCGCGATTGGGTGGAAATTCGGATTAGCGATAACGGGCCGGGGATGAGCGAAGAGGTGCGATCGAAACTCTTCGATCCGTTCTTTACAACCAAGGCTGTAGGACAAGGAACGGGTTTGGGTTTGTCGATTAGCTACCAGATCGTTGTGGACAAACATGGTGGATCGCTCCAGTGTTACTCTGGCGTTGGATTAGGCGCGGAATTTGCGATCCGGATTCCCACTCGGCAAACACTCGAGCGAGCGGCTTAATCTGGACGATGGTTTGACAATTTTTGAGTTTCGGCATCACTGGAGTGCGAGCTGAGGATGGTTTGGGCGATCGGACTATCTAACCTCGATCTGGCGATACCGCGCGAGCACTCCCATGTGCACTCCGTAAGCGATTAACCCCAATGCCAGGATTGCCAACAGCCAGGGACCGAAAGGCTGGTTTTCTAAACTCTTGAGCGCTCCCTCCGAACTTTCGGCTTTGCTCGCATCATAGGCACGAGCGGCCTGAATCAGAAATCCGCCCACGAGCAAAAAAACAAAACCCCGAGCGGTTATTCCGATCCGAGACACGAGGGTTACCCATTTTTCTGTCGATGCGCTCATTTGGTGCAGTTTCAGTTTCTGGCGAAATTTGGCGCGGAATGCCCGGTAGAAATAATAGCACCCGACCCCAATGGTTATTGCGCCGACCGTTCCTACCAACCATCGACCGAAGGGTTGCGAAAGCAGTGTGGCCGTCCAAGATTGCGTCGAACTCCCTTCGCTATTTTTCTCGGTTCCAGCGATCGATCGCAGCACGCTCAACATCAATCCGGTGTAGATAAAACCACTCATCCCGTAGGCGATGCGCCGCAAGATATTTTTCGCACCGCTTTGTTCGTGTTCCGGGTCTTGGATTGCTTGCACGAAGCGCCATAAAACGTATCCAAACAGCCCGATCGCCACTAATGCCAGTACGATTTTTCCGAAGGGTTGCTTGGCGACGGCAGCCAAGGCATCTTCGGAACCTTCGGGATTGCTCGCGGTGAAAGCCGCTTGAGCGGCAAGCAATCCGACGAGTACGTAAACAAAGCATTTTGCCGCGTAACCAAATCGAGCAAATCTCTCGACCCACACGGCATAATATTCTTTCGTCTGTGCAGATGGCTCTCTCATTGTTTTTCGGGGAAAATATAAAATCAGCGATTAGCTACTTCCGCTAAGTTTAGGATAAATCAATTGTTAGAATCTCAGACGAAAAAATAAAATTTTAGGTTGAGTTTCAAGCGAGAAAACATTAACAGAAAAACGATCGAATTCAGCCCTTTGATAGTGAAAATCGAATCTGGAAATGTGGTAGATTAAACACAAAATTGTTAAAAAATATTACGTTTCTAGCTCGATGATTGGATTTTACACCCTTGGAATTGTGGCAATCGTCCTGGCGATCGGCATTGCCTGGTATTTGCTCGTCCCTCGTCGCTATCAATCCTCTGACTCGGTTGCGAATTCCTACGACCAGTGGACCGACGATGGGATTTTGGAGTTTTACTGGGGCGAACACATCCACCTCGGTCATTATGGTTCGCCACCCCGACGGAAAGATTTTATCGCTGCCAAAATCGACTTCGTCCATGAAATGGTGCGCTGGGGGGGTTTAGATAAATTACCGCCCGGTACGACAGTGTTGGATGTGGGCTGCGGAATTGGGGGCAGCAGCCGCATTCTTGCCAAAGATTACGGGTTTGCCGTCACCGCTGTTACCATCAGCCCCCAACAAGTTCAACGCGCTCGAGAGTTGACCCCTGAAGGAGTCGATGCCACATTTCAAGTCGATGATGCCATGGCGCTGTCGTTTCCCGATGCCAGCTTTGATGTGGTTTGGTCTATTGAAGCCGGCCCCCACATGCCAGACAAGGCGGTGTTTGCCAAAGAGTTGATGCGAGTTGTCAAACCCGGTGGCGTGTTGGTGGTGGCAGACTGGAATCAACGAGACGATCGTCAAAATCCGCTCAATTTCTGGGAAAAACCCGTTATGCAGCAACTGCTCGATCAATGGTCTCATCCCGCATTTTCGAGTATTGAGGGGTTCTCAGAACTGCTCGCGGAAACGGGAGAAGTGGTGAGTGCAGACTGGACGCAACAAACCCTTCCTTCTTGGCTGGATTCGATTTGGCAAGGCGTAGCGCGACCCCAAGGATTAATTCGTTTTGGTGTCTCGGGTTTTATCAAATCCTTGCGAGAAGTTCCCACCTTGCTGCTAATGCGACTGGCATTTGGTGCGGGTTTATGCCGATTTGGAATGTTTCGTGCCGTCAGAAATGGTGGAGAAGCTGCAACCACACGATCGGAAGAAGTCAAGGTGAGTGCGAAATAAGTTCATAATCTAGTACTTGACCACAGAGATTTTGATGAGTAGGGGCAATCCCCCTGTGCAGTGGTGTCAACTTAAACAATTTCATAGATCGTCAAGTGCCCTTCTCCAACCCCCATCAAACCTACGCTCGAACGATTTCACTCTTGTACGCGGGGGCACAACGACCGGCGAGCGCGACCGGGGGCGGCGTAACGCCCCCAGCGGGAGGGCGAAGCCGAAGGCGGAGGGTTGGGGGGAGACCCCCCGAAGGCCGGGTTTGTCGACGAATCAAGCGTCATTGACAAACAAACAGCCACCTTAAGTTGACACCACTGTCCCCCTGTGGTTGCCCACCGCGCGGGGTAGGCACAGGGGCACTACCCCTATACTCCGAAGCGTGCCAATGTGGTGGAGTACGAGTTTGAGTCTCCAGTCGGGTAGGATGGACAGTTCGGCAATAAGTGTAGAAAGCTAACTCCCCACAAGAAAAACTACCCGCTGGCATGACACAGCTAGGGTCTGTCATCAGCAATTTTTCTCTTTGAATAGGTCATAATAGGCTTCCAAGCCGGCTTCTGGATTCCAGGTCAAAACTCCACGACCGGAATACCGACATCCTCGATAATCGAACCAAACTTTTTCGAGAATATATTCACTTGTTTTGAAATAATCGATTATCATTCATCACTAACGCTGCTCGTGCTTCTCGTAAGCCCTCACGATCGCCTGCACCAGAGAATGCCTGACTACATCGGCTTGAGAGAGATAGCAAAATGCAATCCCGTCCACATTTTTGAGAATTTTTTGGGCGACGGCTAACCCAGACGTTTGGTGTCTGGGTAAGTCGGTCTGGGTGACATCTCCCGTCACCACCATGCGCGATCGAAATCCCAAACGAGTCAACACCATTTTCATCTGGGCTGGGGTTGTATTCTGAGCTTCATCGAGAATGACGAAGGAATTACTCAGAGTTCGACCGCGCATATAGGCTAGGGGTGCCACTTCGATAATCCCGCGTTCCATTAAATCCGGGATTTTTTCCGCGTCGATGAGTTCGTAGAGGGCATCGTACAGGGGACGCAAAAAAGGGTTAACCTTCTGTTGCAAATCTCCGGGCAAAAAGCCCAGCCGTTCTCCCGCTTCCACCGCCGGACGAGTGAGAATCAACCGCTCGTACTGCTTGTCGAGCAACGCCTGCACCGCTAGCATCGCGGCCAGATAGGTTTTCCCAGTTCCCGCCGGCCCGATGCAAAAGGTCAGATCGTGTTTGCGGACGGCTTTGATATATTGCCCCTGGCGAAAGGTTTTAGCTCGGACGTTCTCGCCGCGACGGGTACGAGCGATAATATCTTCTCGCAGATCTTGCAATTCATCTTGACGATCGGTCTCGATGGCCTGAATAGCAGTTTGGATATCCACGGAGGAGATGGTTTTTCCCTCTTTCCAAAAGGGGGCGAGCGATCGCACGATGCGTTCGGTGCGCCCGACTTGAGACTCAGTGCCAGAAATCGATAATTCCTGTCCCCGCAGCACCAAAGTCGCCCCAGTTTTTTGGGAGAGGAGTTTGAGGTTTTCTTCCCGGTCTCCCCCTAGGGCGATCGTACTTTCTAGAGAAGGTAATTCAATTGTTAAAAAATTTTGGGCCATGCAAAAAAGAAAAGTTACAAATTAAGAATGGAAAATATTGCGTTCTTCAATTCTCCATTCTTAATCTTCCCAACCTCAATCGAGAGCTTCCGAGTCTCGCTTGCGAGAAATCGGACGTGGAATTTTCGGCTTGGAAGTTCTGCGTTCGGAGGAGCGATCGGGGTTATCTGACGAACTGCGACTCGATCGGTCGCTACCGTATATATCCAGATGAACCGATTGACCGACAGTTTGACCGATTGCCTCTAGGGCGGTTCGGATCGCCTGAATATTGCGTCCCCCCCGACCGAAAACGCGACCTTTATCTGGAGAGTCGAACGCTATGCGAATCAAAACCTTGGGTCGGCTCGATGATTTTTCGCAGTCTACTCGCAGGGATTCGGGAGATTCGAGAAAAGGTTCGAGCAGAAATTTCACCAGCCCTTCGTAATCCGGGGTCGCCGCATTAGGCATTTGAGGTTGCCTGGACTTGCTCGAAGACATTGGCTTTGTCTAAAATTCGACGCACGGTTTCAGTGGGCTGTGCCCCTTGCTTCAATCGAGTGACGATCGCCGGAACGTTGAGGCGCGTTTCGTCGGTTCTGGGGTTGTAGTAGCCTAACTCCTCGAGAGTTCGACCATCCCGCCGAGCGG
>NZ_JADEXN010000052.1 GCF_015207075.1 Zarconia navalis LEGE 11467 | reverse complement strand
GGAACGGGGTAGGCACGGGGGCACTACCCCTACAGGAGGGTTCTATGTTGGTGCAAACCGCTATCAATACCCCAAAATAACCACTCCATACGAACACTCTACATTCGGGCGATCGCGCTCCTTCACCATCTTCGAGCAATCCCGAACTCGATCGCGGTGCTAGACTGAATCCATACCCGAACCTTCGGGTATGGCTCGATCGAGAACTGCCCAGAACCTATGCACCCCAATGTTTCTGTCATCGTGCCCGTTTATAACGGTCAGACCGATTTGCCGGAATTACTCGATTGTCTGCGATCGCAAACCTATCCTGCCCAATGCGTCGAATATCTGATTGTAGACAACAACAGCAGCGATCGGACGATGGAGATTTTGCACGCGGCAACCCGAGAAAGTTCGATCGCCCTGCATCCAGTTAGCGAAGCCCAAATCCAAAGTTCCTACGCGGCCCGAAATGCAGGAATTCGGGCGGCAACAGCCGATTTACTGGTGTTTACCGATGCCGACTGTCGCCCCCAACCTCATTGGCTAGAAGCCCTAATTTCCCCCTTCACCGATCGCGAGATCGGTTTAGTCGTCGGCGAAATTAAAGCTTTCCCAGCGCATACTCTCCTCGAATGCCACGCCGAACGACAAGATACCCTATCTCAAAAACATACTCTCAATCATGGCTTCTGTCCCTACGGTCAAACGGCAAACCTCGCCGTTCGCCGACAGGCATTTCTGGAAGTGGGGTTATTTCGACCCTACCTGACCACGGGAGGCGATGCGGATTTGTGCTGGCGCATCCTCAAACAAACGAACTGGCAACTGAAATTTGCCGAAGATGCCGTGGTGCGACACCGCCATCGGGCAACCCTCAAACAGTTGCGAAGCCAATGGCGGCGCTATGGGGAATCGAATCGATACTTGCACCAACTTCACGGTGTCGATTTGATGCCCGAGAAGACCCCGAGAGAATATGCTTACCGACTGGCACAATGGCTGGTGAAAGAAGTCCCGAAAAATACCCTCAAAGCGATCGCCGGTCGGGGAAGTGGCGCCGAGTTATTGGGCGGGCCGCTGGGTATCCTCACGGCGCGGGCGCGCGAACTCGGTCAAAGAGAGGCTCAGTTGCCCGAAAGTGCTCGCTCGATCGAATGGATAAACTGATGACGAAGCGCTGTAACCCCGTCCCGCCGGGGTCGTCAGACCAAATCCGCTTCATGAAATGTCCTGTATTCGGACAATACACAGACATAGGCGATTAACGGCGAGAACTGCCAGGAGGTTGGGAATTATTATCGTCAGAATTACCGTTTTGAGACACGATCGTTTCGATACTGACCGAGGCAATTTCGGTCTCTCCGGCATCTAGGGGATCGACAGGGTTGTGATGGGCGTTCGCCAACAGAGTTCCCGGTAGCGGACTCAAAGCGCGAACAGTAGAGATAAAGGTGACACCCAAGGCGGTAACGAGAATGCGGACTGAGGAGTTCATCATGAGTTTTTGGAACGGAGAGGGCTGGTTTGCGTTGGTCTAGGTTCATTGTGTCGGCAGGGATCGGTGAAAAAAAGGGAAACCGTCGAACTTACTCGATCGTCTACCAAGCCAGACTCAAACTCGATCGAGCGGGCGATCGCTCACAAACCTCTCGAATCAAGGCTTTTAACCTCGGGCCTGTCAGAGCGAGAATCATCGATGTCAGTATGCCATTTGTGCAACTGCACCCTGAAATACGGCGATCTGAAATTTGGCTTTCTAGGCTGTCTGCAATTGGGTCGCTCCTTATTTTGAAGGGTGACGTTCGATCGTGCAACCCGCTCAATTTCAAAAATTCAGACAATTCGTGCAATTCGTGCAATTTATGCGATACCAGTCACTTTCAGACATCACTGGGCGATCGGCTAAGATAAATTTTGGGCGCGCCTTCCCGATCGCTGCGCCCAAGCAATTGCTCGTTCTACTCGTTTCCCCTTATCCCCTTCTACCCTTCTCCTCCTCCTGACAGGTATCAGTTTTTGACAACCGGGCAATTCAGGTCGTCAGGTCAACGAAAATTCAAGGGTTTTGCAACGCTAGCTCTTTCAGCTCAAATCCATCCGAAAATTAGAAACCTACCCTTGTCAGCTCTCTCCCCCTCCCCATCCACCATGCAGCGCACCCTCAAAACGATCGTCACCCTCCTTTCCACCTACTATGCCTACGTACTCGAATACCGGGCGGAGTTGTTTTTCTGGGTACTGTCGGGTTCCCTACCGTTTATTTTGATGGGGATTTGGATGAAAGCGTCAGCAACCGGACAGTTTGGACTCTCTCCCGTCGAATTTGCCCGCTATTTTCTCGCCGCATTTATCGTCCGGCAATTCAACGTCGTTTGGGTGATTTGGGATTTCGAGAAAGAGGTGGTGGAAGGAAAACTCTCCCCAAGACTGCTACAACCCATCGACCCCGGATTTCACCACCTGGCCGGTCATGCCTCCGAACGAGTGGCGCGGTTACCGTTTATTTTCGGGCTGGTTTTGTTATTTTTCACCCTCTATCCCGAGTCTCTGTGGTTCCCGACAGTGGAGAATACATTATGCGCGATGGCGATCGTGCCGCTGGTGTTTCTCTTTCGGTTTCTGGTGCAATATACCTTTGCACTGTTGACCTTTTGGATCGAACGTGCATCAGCCGTCGAGCAATTGTGGCTTTTGCCCTATTTCTTTTTGTCGGGCTTAGTCGCACCTTTGGAAATGTTTCCCGATGCCGTCCGTGAAGTGGTGATGTGGACGCCATTTCCTTACTTTGTCTATTTTCCCGCTTCGATACTAGTCGGTTTACCCGTTAATGTCGGGCGCGGGTTAGTCGTTATTTTAGCTTGGATGGCTATTTTCTGGGTCTTGAATCGCTGGTTGTGGCGGCAAGGACTCAAGCAATATTCGGGAATGGGGGCTTAGTCGGATGGAGGGGGCACTTCGACAAGCGAGCGCGACCGGGGGAGATGGGGAGAGAATGTGCGATTCGTTCTGCCGATCGAAATTTAACCTTTGCACCGAATCGCCCAGTCCTGTCATTCACAAGTCATGTGTAGAGTCGGGCGTTATTTTGATGCCGATCGCCTTTTACATTTCGCCCTTTTAACTTTTTGAGGTTGATGAAAGTGTTTCTATAAAAAGGATATTGTTCGCAAAACTTGAAGCGCAGAAAAACAAATAACCCCTTAAATTAGTAATAGCAACACTCCGGCAGTACTAGCTAAGGTATTTCCTCTAAATACGCGATTTTAAATAGAGTTGCACGAAAAAATAGTATTAATAAAATTTCGGTGCCTTGCTCCCACGTTCTCTAAGAATGAGGAAATATTAGCGTTCGGGTGAGTGTTGCTATAACTGGTGAACGAGACAGATATAAATTAAACAGTTAGATAAACCTCCTGTATTTAGTGATTCCAAGAAATCGCTTGGTATCTGTCAGGGAAGCTTTACTTGCTTCAATTTCTAATTTAAAGACTTTAGAGAATTAAAGCAAGCCTAAGAAACGAAAGTTTACTTTCAAAAGAGTTTTGCTCTTGAGTTTATAAACCCAAAGATACAAATCCTGCCTCCGTTTCTTATCAGTTTGGGCGCAGACACTAGTGCCGCTACGCGGAATTAAAAATGCAAAATTAAAAATTAAAAATGCTGATTCTACATAGCTTTCACGGGTTGAGAGCTAGGTAATTATTTGTGCCGCGCTGCACTAGTACTCCACTACAGAGATTTTGATGAGTAGGGGCGGAACGTAGTGGAGGGAATCCCCCCGTGGTTGCCCCTACCGGAGGGGACGCGCACAGGGGCACTACCCCTACTACGAAACGTCTGTCAGAATTAATGTGGCAGAGTACTAGAAATACTGGGTGTGCATTTTCTCCCCCTGCTCCCCCTGCTGCCAACGGTCGGCGTTCCCATATCCCCCGACACTCACCCACAAAAGTTCCTAAGACTCCTGACTATCGCTATCGCCTCCCACACCGCCACTGACGGGGGGAATCAAAACAACCTCATCTCCATCGCGCAGCACTGTATCCGGTTCGACAAATTGCAGGTTGACCCCAAATCGCGTTAACTCTCGCCACTGTTCGAGTTTTGGGTGTTCTTCCAAACATCGAACGAGTATTTCCTTTGCCGTCGTTCCCGCCGGAAATTCCCACACCACTTCTGCCTTGTCGTAAGCTTCCTGATACGCGGCGAAAAGTTTGACGGTAATCTGCATTGAAGTATTAGACATGGGGAAGAGTTCGGAGTGTTTGGTGTGGGGGGTGGAGTCAACAGGGAAAGCCGAAAATCTAAAATGGGACCGATCTTCCGAGTCTCTGGAGTCTTTACTTTATTTTGGGGTATCGATCGCTCGATCGCGCGTCCCGGTTGAATGAGAAAATTATCTCATGGGAAAACATCGATCGACCACTCACTCAACTGTCACAGACACTAGTGGACAGTTGACAAACTAGGCACTTTACTTTCTAGATTTTAACTGTTATCGACCACAATGAATATATCGAGAACACCGACATCGACTCCGCAAACTGACACCATGAAATCTTCTCTCAAACTCAAACTCACCGCCCTCGCCACAACTCTAGTTGCCTCATTTGGCGCAATGGCTCCTGCAGCAGCGAGTCTCTTCGACCAGACGGAAGTTCGCCAAGATGACTTCATCGCGGTCGCCTCGCCGGTAGGTCAAACGGGCAACCACCAACTGCTGATTGTAGAACAAATCTCCAACAGCCGCGACTGCTGGAGCGAAAGTGGGTCTCGCCCCACCCTTGTCGATCCCCTACTGCTGAACTTCAACTTTTCCGGCATTTGCGGACGCAGCACCGATAGTAATGGCTATTCCATTCGTGCGGGTGGTGAGGATTTAGGTTTGCAGTATCGCCTCAAAATCGTGAAAGAAGATGGTGATATGCTGCTGATGGGCGTGCCCGATCGCCGTAGCAATCCGTCTTTAGAAATCGGCAGAGCCTACGGTGAAAATTCAGGCTTTACCAAAATCGTCCTCAATTCCGGATGGCGGTTTGCCAAGCGGAACTATCAGGGTCGCACCCTCGGTCACGTCTACCTGACTAACGACCTGACTTTAGCTCAAATCACGGGAGCAGCCCCCATCGATCCCGATCCCATCAAGCCTCCTCATCCCATCGATCCCGATCCGGTTATCTCTTTCCCCGACATTCGCGGCGATATCTACGCCAGCGATATCGAAGAAGCGGTGAAAATTGGATTTATCGCCGGATTCTCCGAAGACAATACCTTCCGTCCCCGCACGGCCCTCACTCGCGAGCAACTGGTCTCGATGGTGCTAGAAGGTCTCAAAACCGTTCCCGGCGCGAATATCAACGTTCCCACCAACGCCTCGGCTCGTCCCTATGCTGACGTGAACGCCTCTCGCTGGAGTGCGGCGAAAATTCAGTGGGCGCGGGATAATAACATCGTCAGCGGTTATCCCGATGGCACGTTCCGTCCCGCTCAAACCGTGACTCGCGCCGAAATGATGGCGGTGTTGCGTCGCGCTTCGGAATATGGCAAGTCGATTCAAGGGTTGACCCCAACACTCGACGAGAAGCAACTTCCGCAAAACTTCGCCGATACTACCGGTCATTGGGCGGATACTCTAGTCGATCAAATGTCGGGTTACTGTGGTGTTGCCTCTTCCCTGAATGAAACGGGTAATCGTTTCGCACCCGATACCCCCGCACTGCGCAACTACGCGGCAGCAGCAACTCTGCGGGCGCTCAACTGCGTCAATGACGAGACAATTGATGCCATTCGATAATCTTTAAGGCTTCGATCGAACTTCGGGGTAGGAATGCAAGGCGTTTCTACCCTCTTTTAGTTTGTGAACTTTTATTAAAATATCGATCTAATTTCCCAAAATATTGCTTAGCAACGGGAAGTCTACCCTACACACAAGAAATCGTACCCAAAGCGATCTCGCAGAATTGATAGCCTGCCAGTGTTAAGACAGAAGTACGACCCACTTCTGACAGACTCTCTCGACTAAATTCAATATGATGAAACGACTTAAAAGACTAAACTTAGCGATTCCTAAAAATAAATGGCTGAATCGATTTTATCAGCTTATTTTTTGGGGGTGGAATCTTACCTTTTTAGCTCTAGTTTATGTGGGTATTCTACCGGATATCGGTCGCGATTTAGTCGAGGCTGTGATGGCTGGTGAAATCGAGACCGAGTTTCTCGTGACGATGGTGGCGTTGGTTCTCGTTCCCACCCTCTGTACGATCGCCGGAGCCGTTCGCCTGCGCAAGCAACCCATCGAATTGATGCGCCTCTTTTACGGTGTTGAAGCTCCGTTAGTTTGCTTGTTGCTGCTGCGCTTATTTGTGTTTCGAGAACTCACACTCGGCAGCACGTTGGTACTCGGAACCGCACTGGTTTGTGGAATTGCCTTTTGTCTCGAACTCTTTTTTGGATATGCCAGTCGAAATCGAGTTTTATCTTGGCTGCAAATGGGGATTCATACCCTCGTTTCTGTTGCGGGAATTTGGGTAGGTGCAGTTATTTTATTCTATGCCATTCCCGTAGCAGCCTATTGCCTCGAAGCATTCTTTAGCTTCGATTGGATTCGACCACTGTTTTGGTCTTTTGGCAATCCGTGGGTTTACGTTCAAAGCCTACTATTTTCAATACTATTTGCCTTGAGTTCGACTCTGTTTATTGCTATGCCCTCGGCGCTAGCAAGCTTTTACGTTTATTCCGGGCTAAAAATAGGCAGAGCGTTTGCCGCCCAATACGGTAAAAATAGAGCCATTCAAGTTGCAATATCCGTTTTAGTTGCCTGGAGCATTCTCTTTGTCTCTTGTACCAAGCAGCCACAAATTGAGGTATTTAAAAAGCTAGCAACGCTACCTCAAAGCGATGCGGAACGGCAAGAGCTTTTAGCCCAATCCGATACCATTCGCGAAGGACTGATGAATGCCTACTTAGCACCCTATCGATACCTTTCCACCTACGAACGGCACGATCTGATTCACTATCTATATCAGGATGCATTCAATTTACCCGAATCGATTACCTGGCCGTTGCAGAATACGTACAATCTGTTGATGTCGGCATTTCTATATGACGATCGACCGATCTCCGTTCCTCTCGGTGCCAATGTCTCTGGAGAAACGGAAATTCGTCCGACCATGAATAAAGCCAAACAACTATACGCTGAATTCTTCGATATTCCCCTGCAAAAAGCCGAACGAAAATCCATTCAGCACGCTTTGCAATCAACGTTTAACGTAGACCAAGCCAAAGCCGGGGTTCTCAATATCGACGCGGAGAAAGTTTGGATACAATCCCAGGAAATTTCTGTCAAACCCGAAGGCGATTGGGCCGAAGTCGAACTGTATGAAGTCTACGAAAATCAAACCACTCAAGTTGAAGAGATTTTCTACTATTTTTCCTTACCAGACAGTGCGACAATTACGGGAGTTTGGTTGGGAGATACGGCCGATCGCGATAATCGATATGTCTTCCAAATTTCCCCTCGGGGGGCGGCACAGAAAGTGTATAATTCCCAAGTGCAGCGGGCGCGGCCCATCGATCCGGCACTCTTGGAGCAAGTAGGCCCCCACAACTACCGCCTCCGCGCTTTCCCGATACCCGCGCAGCTTCGTTCTTGGGAAACTCAACCCGCAGATCGCCCGACTCACATGCATCTGTGGCTGACCTATAAAGTG
Source organism: Zarconia navalis LEGE 11467 (assembly GCF_015207075.1). Classification (GTDB taxonomy): domain Bacteria; phylum Cyanobacteriota; class Cyanobacteriia; order Cyanobacteriales; family Geitlerinemataceae; genus Zarconia; species Zarconia navalis. The sequence goes on along the minus strand of NZ_JADEXN010000052.1, from coordinate 7,141 downwards.
ATGCGCCAGGAAGAAGGTTGGGCGATGCCGCAACTGGCCGAGAAACGCAATGCTTTCTGGACGAAAGATACCCAGCGCATCCAAAACGGCAAAGCGATCGCCGGGAATGCTGAGGATTGGCTTCCTGCCTTTATTACAGCAGAGGGACAACCCTCGCCAACCGCCCACCAAGTTCAGCTATCGTCAGGATACACAGTATCGGCTATTCCCGTCTCCGATGCAGATTACGCTTTCCCCTCCGGCAAGCGATTCGCTGTGGTTCTCGACAGTTCCCGCAGCATGACGAGTCATCAACCGCAGGTGAAAGACACCCTCGACTGGTTGAAGCAAAACGGCTTTGCCGATAACCGCTTCGACAACAATGATGCTGATTTGTACGTCACTGCTTCTGCCGGGGCCCAACCCCAACGCATCAACGATATCCGCCAGTTTGACGTGCAGAAGCTGACCTTCTACGGTACGTTGCAACCCCAGCAAATGTTACAGCAGTTTGCCGCCTTATCTGAAGACGTGGCTTACGACGGCATTTTGATGGTGACGGATGAGGGAAGTTACGAGTTGACCAAAGATAACGAAGATGTGGCAGAAATTTCTGCCCCCCTCTGGATGGTGCATCTGGGTGGGTTATCCGCTGCTTACGACGATCGCACCTTGGCGGCAATTCAAAAAGATGGCGGCGGTGTGGCAACCAGTATCCCCGAAGCATTGCAGCAACAGGCGACTCTAGCAGCCATGGATGAATCGGTGGTGAGTGTTGCCGATGGTTATATTTGGTCGATGGAAAAACAAACTCAGAAACCATCTTCTCAAGCAACACTCGAAGATGCCACCCCAAAAACGGCAACGCCAGAAACAACTGTGGCAACGGAGGATGAGTTCGCCCCTCTCGCAGCGCGACAGCTTATCCGAGGATTGAGTCGTCAGATGGATGAAACTGATGTAGCGCAGTTGGATGCCGTCCACGCGATCGCCAAAACCTATAAAATCGTCAGTCCCTACTCCTCGGCGATCGTTTTGGTGAACGACGAACAGCGAGAAGCCCTCAAACAAGCCGAAGCCGAAGGCGATCGATTCGATCGATCAGTGGAAGACGGCGATGAGAATTTAACCAATCCCCTGGCAATTCCCGAACCCGGCGTTGGCATCCTCGGCGCACTCGGGACAGTCGCCTTTATTATTGTCGCCCGTCGCCGTTTGAAGTAACTGGCATTGAGAGAAACTGATTCTCTCGATCGTCATTGGTGTCAACTTAAGGTGGGGTAGGCTTTGTCAATCTTCCCATCGTCCGTCGAAAACCCGGATGGGGGGGGTCTCCCCCTCAATCCTACGTTTTCGATTTCAGCGTCACCAACACTTCACCCTTGAGCATCCGTTGAGCCGCGTCAAGCAGTACTTCTTCCAAATAAGGTTTGGTAAAGTAGCCCCTTGCCCCCAACTCGATCGCCATTTGCTTGTGTTTCTCGGCCGTTCGAGAGGTGAGCATCGCGATCGGCAATTGGCTTAAGTGACTGTCTTTATTCATCCGCGAGAGTAATTCCATCCCGTTCATGCGGGGCATTTCCATATCGCAGAACACCAACTCGCAGGGAATGCCCGATCGCAGTTTATCCCAGGCTTCTTGACCGTCCCGTGCCTGTTCGACCCGATACCCGGCTTTCTTGAAGGTCATCGAAAGCAGTTCGCGCACCGTAATCGAGTCGTCGATAATCAGCACTGTGGGTTCGGTTTTCTCGCGAACGGGTTTGACCGGTGCAGCCCCATTATCCCACAGAGAAACATTGGCTTCCCGTCGGACGCGACCCATGGACAAATCGATCAGTTCGAGGACATCGGCAATGGGAACGATCCGTCCATCCCCCATCACCGTTGCCCCGGCAATCCCCATGGGTTTGGGAACCGGACCTTCGAGCTGCTTGATCACGATTTCTTGTTCGCCCATCACCTGATCGACTTCAACGGCTAGATAGGTTGTACCCGATCGCACGATCACCACGGCGATCGTATCGTCATCTGTGGATGTGGTGCCGCTATAGCGAGATCGACCGATATGGCGATTGTAGTTAAACAGCTCCTGCAAGGGCTGGAACGGAACCATCTGGTCTCGCCAGGGCACGCACCGCTGACCTTTTTCATCTTCGCTCAGACGGCTTTGGGGGAAGGTATCGAGCACCTCGGCAACCCCATCCATGGGGAAGGCGATACTCGCCCGATCGCTGATGCAACACAGAGCTTTGGAAATACTCAGGGTTAAAGGAAGACGGATTGTAAATGTTGTCCCCCGACCGAGGGTCGAATCGGTATTCACCGTCCCCCGAATTTCCGTGAGTTTGGTATTGACCACATCCATCCCCACACCTCGACCGGCTAAGTCATCGGCTTTGTCGCGGGTACTAAATCCTGGCAAAAATAGCAAATCGTAAACGTCGAGATCCGTCATCTTCTCGGCTTGTTCTGGCGTAATCAGTGCCTTCTGCAAAGCCTTCTGCTTCACGGTTTGGGCATCGATCCCCGCCCCATCATCAGCCACGGAAATAATGGTTTGGTTCCCTTGGTGAAACGCACTGACGGTAATTCGACCTGTTGGGGTTTTACTGCTGATACTGCGAGTATCGGGTGGTTCGATCCCGTGGGCGATCGCATTGTTGACTAAGTGAGTCAGGGGATCGTGAAGGTGCTCCAAAATCATCTTATCGATGAGGGTATAGCGACCTTCAATCTGCAACTCCACTTGTTTTCCAAATTTAATCGCATTATCTCGAACCCCCCGTGGCAGGCGATCGGCTGTTTGGGAAAAGGGAACCATGCGAGATCGGGTCAACCCTTCTTGTAATTGGGATGTAGTTTGGCGCAATTGACGAGTAATTTGGTCGTTCTCCGCCACCAAAAATTCAATATCGGATGCCGACTCGCGCACCCGGACGATCAGTTCGATAATTTCTTGGGCTTGGGTGTGGAAGTCGGTAAAGCGATCCATCTCCAAAGCCTCAAATTCGCCCGCATCGCCTTGCGAATCGTTGTGGGACGCATTTATATTTTGAGCGGCTTTCACCCGATTTTGTCGGCTCGCTAGCAATGCCATCTCTAGCAGAGTACGCTCGTAGAGATCCTGCATTCGCTGACCCACATCGCTAAGTTGTTGTACTTGGTGGAGCAGGCTATCGAGAAATTGCCGAAGCCTTTCTTGGTCTTGTTCCAAGCTATTGCGGCTGACGACGAGTTCTCCCACCAAGTTACTGAGATTATCGAGCTGTTTGATCGGAACCCGCATGGTTTGCTCGAAACCGGATCCCCGACGACGGGTGCGACCGCGCGCCTCGCCGCCTCCCCGAGCTTTTGTCGGTCCGGTCATGCCGCCAGTTTTGTCCGTTTCCTCGAGTAATTTTTCGAGATCGTCAAAATCGCTCTTGCTCTCAGTTTTTTGGGCAACGGGGGCGGAGGGAGCTGGGCTTTTCGTGAATGTTGCCGGAGCTGCTGAGGGTCGATCTAGATAGGCTTCGAGGTTGGAAAAAACGGATGGACCAGACAGCTCTGGCTCGAGAGACAGCAGTAACTCTAGGGGGACTAGCTCCGCTGGGGTTTCGGGTTCCTCTGGCTCGCCGAGAGCTGGGTCTTCCCCTGCCTCTTCTTCAAGTAGCCCATCGAAGTCTAAAGATTCTTCTTGGGCTAGCTCGACGGATAGATCCGAGTCAAAGAGTTCGGAGACATCGAGATCCTCCGAGACTTCTCCCAACAAGTCGTCAAAGGACTCGAACGAACTGTCCGAGCTGGGATCGTCAGACTCGAAATCGAAATCTAGGGTTTCATCAGTTGTGTCTGGGTTGGGTTTCGCGGGTAGTTCGCGTCCAAAGAATTCGGAGCGATCGGATACCGATTGTGCGTCGGTTGCCAAGGTGAAGGGTTCTGATGGAGAATCTGACTCGGTATCGCTAAATAGCTCTTCTAAGGCTTGTCCTTCAGCAGATAAATCTTGTAAGTCGTCTGCATCGGATACATCTAAATCGAAGCCATCGAAAAAGTCCAAGGGGTCTTCATCATCGCTATTCGATGGCTCGCTTTGGGTTTCTTCATCGAACCAGTCGGTGGATAAGTCTTCTAGCTCGGTTGTTGGGGAATGCGAAACTTCTGGAGGCTCATCAGCGGAAAATAGATCGTCAAAGGATAAATCGTCATGGGTCTGCGAAGAGCTTGGAGTGGGGTCTGAGGAGTCGAAGTTGAAGAAATTATCAAACTCATCCACATTCATTTTGTCTTCTGAGGATTTCGCTTCCTGAATGGGAGAACTTGAAGTTGTCAATTCCTCTTCATCCCAAAGTCCGTCCCACTCGCTCGCGCTGTCGGAGGGCTGCTCGTCATCGGTCGGGCGATCGCCCGCAGATGATGGAGGTTGAGCGGAAAATAGATCCGCTTCTCCGTCGTCTTCCAAATTTTCCAAGAGATCGACCAAAGATTCGGATTCTGGTGGGGTCGATGGTTGTTCTAATTTGGAATCGGGTGTCTCGAATTCTTCGAGGGCACTCCCCGCATCTTCCCCATCGAAGTCGTAACCGAACAGATCGAAGTCATCTTCCAAGGAGCTTCGTGAGGGTTGGCTGGGCTGTAAATCTCCATCATCGAGGAGAAATTCGGCAAAGTCGCTGTCGGAAATGTCACTATCTCGGTCATCGCTCGGGGGACTCAGCTCGAATCCGCTGATGATATCTGGAACGTCTTCCCAAACTTCGAGTTCGGGGGCTTCATCTTCAAATAGATCGGCTAAGGTATTAAGTTCCTCCTGGCCCACCGCCGGTCCTCTGGGATGGTGGGATTTGGACGTCGTGCTAGAGACGGGTGGATCGATGTCAAGCAAGCTGACCCGGTCGTCGCTCGAGTTGTTAAGCTCTTCCCAAAGTTCGGATTCTGGCTCGGATTCGGCTGGGTCTGGGGGGATTTCGAGCAAATCTCCAAAATCGAGCTCGGGTTCGGATGCATTGTCTGTATGTTCTGAGGGAATGTCGAGCAAATCTCCAAAATCGAGCTCGGGTTCGATCTCGAAATTAAGCTCGGGTTCGGATACATTGTCTGCATGTTCTGAGGGAATGTCGAGCAGATCCTCCACATCTAAATCCGGCTCGAGTTCGGGTTCGCCGACCGTGGGTAAGAGTTCCTCAAGAGTCTGACCGATGGCGATCTCGTCGCTTCGGTTTGCTAGAACGAGTTCTTGCGCTTGTTTGATTTCTTTAATGGAAATTGAGGCGAGGGTGGAAAATGTATTATTGGGGTTGGCGATCGCCTGTTCCACTGCTTTAAGAAGTCGATCCCAAGGAACGAGATCGAATTGCTCTCCAGCTCTAGCTAACAGGCGACAGATTTGTACGAGTTGTTCTCGGGTTTGGGGGCTGTCGGGTTGCTTGAACAGTTGCAGCATTTCTCGCAGTCGGGCGAGCACGTCACTTTGGAAGATCAGCTGTATGGCCGCACTTTCTTCGTCATCGTCGCGATCGAAGGAACCAAAACTGGGTTTTGTGGTGATAGGCAGATTGGTAATCGGTTGCAAGCCAGACCGATCGTCCGTTTCCTCAACTTGTCCGTCCACGAGCAGTTCTAAATGGCGATTGAGCTGCCCGAAAACCGGTTCGACTCCGGCCATGGTTTGTTCGGCTGCCGCATCGGTGAGTCCCCCTGGACTTTGCAGTCGATCGAGTAGTTCTTGCAGGGCATCGAAGATTCGCAGCAACAAAGACTCGAGTTCCCGATCGACTCGAACGGGTGTTTCTTTGAGAATTTTAAAGCCGTCTTCGAGGCGGTGAGAGATTTGTTGGATGCTGCTCAAACCGAGCATAGCCGCCCCACCTTTGACAGAGTGAGCCGCACGAAATACCTCGTTGAGCATCTCGGTATCTTCGATGGTGGCTTGTAGGTTCAACAGCCCCTGCTCGATGGTGTTGAGATGATCCCCAGCTTCTTCGATGAAATAGCCCAGGATTCGTTGTTGTTCTGGCAGCATAGGAGTTCCGATTGATAAATTGGAAACAATAATGAACGACGCTCGACCGATTGGGTGGGGCAGATCGGTGTCTTATGGCTTCAAGTATAGATCTGACTGGTTTGCCGATCGAACCCGATTTAACGTTCTGCTGCCTCAACGCGGAAGCGCTCCACGGAGGTTAACAGGTCGCGGGCAACCCCGACGAGGTTTTGCAGCGCTCCAGATACGCGGTGCGCTTCCTGGGAGGTTTCTTGGGCGGTTAATTCCACCGCCTGCATCACCTGGGCAACGGCGCGGGAGGTTTCGGTTTGCTCGACGGTGTCGGCGGTAATCGATCGCACCAACACGTCGATTCTGTTGGACACTTGAATGATATCTTCGAGCGATCGTTTGGCTTGTTCTGCCAGGCGCGTCCCTTCGATCACCTGCTGGGTTCCTTCTTCCATGGCCATCATCACCCCGCCGGTTTCGCTCTGAATTTGCATCACGATTTGTTCGATTTCTTTGAGGGCTTTAGCGGAGCGATCGGCCAGCTGTCGGACTTCATCGGCAACGATAGCAAAGCCGCGACCGGCTTCCCCAGCTCGGGCAGCCTCAATACTGGCATTGAGCGCCAGCAGGTTCGTTCTCGAGGCGATGGCGCTGATGGCGACCACGATCTTGGAAATTTCTTGAGAAGATTCGGCGAGTCGCTTGACTTTTCTTGTTGTTTCTGCTACTGTTTCGCGAATCTCTAAGATACTCGCCACGGTGCGTTCCACCGCCTCACCCCCTTTGAGCGCTGTTGCCGATGCGGAGCGCGCCACTTCTTCTGCTTCTCGGGCACTTTTAGCCACTTGGAGAATGGAGGTGGTCATGACTTGAACCGAGTTGAGGGTGGCGGCGAGTTCTTCGGCTTGACGTAGGGCATCTGACGCCAGGGAACGAGCAAAAGATTCGCTATCGGTTGCCCCTTTGCTCACCTGACGGGCCGCTTGCTTCACCTGCTGCACGATTTCTCGCAGATTTTGAATGGTCAGGTTGAACGAGTCTGCCACCGCACCCAACACGTCGGCGGTCACCTCGGCGGTTACGGTTAAGTCTCCTCGCGCCGCACCTTCCACATCATCGAGGAGTCGGATCACCTGGCGCTGCAAGTCTTCTTTGGCTTGCTCCATTTCTTCGGCTCGGCGCTGA
>NZ_JADEXN010000051.1 GCF_015207075.1 Zarconia navalis LEGE 11467 | reverse complement strand
GCTATATCGACCGTACAAATACAATCGTTTGTCCTCGCGTCTTGGAACCCAAACCACAACAATTGGGTCTATAAAACCTACAAACCCGGCAAAAGCGTCGATCCCAAATGCTATCGCAAGTCTCCTCCGTACAGACTGGGATAGTCTCTGCGTACCTACTCGGACGTATCTACCCGGAGGGCAACTGCTAAAAACATATGCCAATCTTGAAATAGGGGCAATTGCGATCGCCCCGCCTGTTCAGTCAGTAAGAGAAGATAAGTATGACCCAACCCAAGCGTGCCCTGATCACTGGCGTCACAGGTCAGGATGGCTCCTATCTCACCGAGCTATTACTCGAAAAAGGATACGAAGTACACGGAATTATTCGTCGAACTTCCACGTTCAATACCGATCGCATCGATCATATTTACATCGATCCCCACAACCCACAAGCTCGGTTGTTCTTGCACTACGGCGACTTGACTGATGGAACCACCCTGCGTCGCATTTTAGAAGAAGTTAAACCCGTCGAAATCTACAACCTCGGAGCGCAATCTCACGTTCGAGTCAGTTTTGACTCCCCCGAGTACACCGTCGATACCGTCGCTATGGGTGCGCTGCGACTGCTAGAAGCGATTCGGGAATACCGACAACGCACGGGAATTGAGGTTCGCTTCTATCAAGCCGGTTCCTCTGAGATGTTCGGCAAAGTCATGGAAGTCCCTCAGAAGGAAACCACCCCGTTCTATCCCCGCAGTCCCTACTCTTGCGCCAAAGTTTACGCCCACTGGCAAACGATTAACCATCGCGAATCTTACGAGATGTTTGCCTGTAACGGTATCCTCTTCAACCACGAAAGTCCCCGTCGTGGAGAAACCTTCGTCACCCGCAAAATCACTCGGGCTGTCGCGCGAATCGTTGCTGGCAAGCAAAAAGACTTGTACCTGGGCAACCTCGATTCCAAGCGGGACTGGGGCTACGCTAAAGACTACGTCAAAGCCATGTGGTTGATGCTCCAGCAAGATCGACCCGACGACTACGTAATTGCCACCAACGAAACCCACGAAATTCGCGAGTTTCTCAACATTGCTTTTGGCTATGTCAACTTGAACTGGCAAGACTACGTGAAGTTTGACGAGCGCTATCTGCGTCCGGCTGAAGTGGATTTACTCATCGGCGATCCGGCTAAAGCCAAGACACAGCTCGGCTGGGAACCCAGCGTCACCTTCGAGGAGCTGGTTAAGTTGATGGTGGATGCGGATTTGTCTGCTTTAGGTATCGTTCCTTCTAATGGTAAAGCGGTCGAAGATCGAGCTTTTATCCGTTTAGAAGCCCTCAGCACGGTTGATTGAGCCATTGACACGAGCTATAACAAGCGAAGTGGTAGTAGGTGTCAGATCTTCGATCTTCCACCTTACCATTCAGGGTTCAATCTATCTCAATTGAGACACGATATCGAGTGCAGGAGCAGAATGTCATGACAGGTTTAGACCTCAAAGATAAGCGGATCTTAGTCACGGGTGGTGCTGGATTTCTCGGCCGCCAAGTCATCGCCCAGCTCGAACGAGCCGGTGCGAATCCCGATAAAATTACCGTTCCCCGATCGAGCGAGTACGATCTGTGCGTAATGGAGAACTGCCAGCGCGCAGCAGCACATCAAGATATCATCATTCACCTCGCCGCTCACGTGGGGGGGATCGGTTTGAATCGGGAAAAACCCGCCGAACTCTTTTACGATAACTTGATGATGGGCGCTCAACTAATTCACGCCGCCTATCAAGCCGGTGTAGAAAAATTTGTGTGCGTGGGAACCATCTGTGCCTATCCCAAATTTACCCCTGTCCCCTTTAAAGAGGATGATATTTGGAACGGATACCCCGAAGAAACCAACGCGCCTTATGGGGTCGCTAAAAAAGCCCTGTTGGTTCAACTTCAAGCCTACCGCCAACAGTACGGATTTAACGGTGTTTACTTGTTACCGGTGAATTTGTACGGACCTGAAGATAATTTCAACCCCAACAGTTCTCACGTCATTCCAGCACTGATTCATAAGGTCTACGAAGCCCAAAAACAAGGACAGAAGGAACTTCAAGTTTGGGGCGATGGCTCTCCCACTCGCGAATTTCTCTACTCGACAGATGCCGCTCGCGGAATTGTAATGGCCACCGAGCTTTACAACGAATCGGAACCGGTGAACTTGGGAACCAATTACGAAATCTCCATTCGCGATTTAGTCGAACTCATTTGTGAGTTGATGGAATTTGACGGCGAAATTGTCTGGGAAGCGGATAAGCCCAACGGTCAACCCCGTCGCTGCTTGGATACGGAACGGGCGAAAAAAGCATTTGGCTTTACCGCTCAAACGGAATTCAAGCAAGGATTGAAAAATACGATCGATTGGTATCGCCAGCACGCACAGTAGCTTGCGGCAGATCGATTCCAGACATAATCTATTCAGGGTGTTAACGTGACCAAAATAATTATCGGGTAGGGCATTTTTGCTCTACCCGATTTTTGATGGGGAGTCATCTCGATCCCACACCGTCGCCCAAAGTCCAAGACGGTGTGGGATCGAGTCGATCGATCGCCTCTGAGAGTTTCAGTTTGCTTTCGAGCAGTACGCTCCATTGGGCGCGCTGAATCACTTGCGGACGATGGGAAATCGCAGCCAGCGGCTTCAGCCGCCACGGGCGACTGCTATAACTGACAAAATCTTTGAATTTCTTGCCAAATCCGCTCCATGGCATCTCCCAAACCGTGGTCGCTTTCGAGTTCGATTAACTTCACCCAAGGGCGAGTGCGGGCGTAGTCGCGACTGACTTGAATCGGAATCACTTCATCGGCTATCCCGTGGAGAATTAACGTTTCAATCGGGCATTGGAGTTGAATTTGCGAATATTGCTGGCAATCGATCGCGAATTCGTAGTGCAAGGGTAAAACTTTCCCTTCACCAAAATGGTAAACCGAAAGCGTTCCCGACGATTTCCACCGTTCGAGTACTGAGGTTTCCAAGGTGGGCAACCAACAATCCATAAACTGAAAGGCAGGAGCGAGTAAGATGAGCCGCTCGATCTGTGGATGTCGATCGCCGAGCCATGCAGCGGTCAACCCCCCAAAACTCGAACCGATAATTGTGGCCGACTGCTGGGGTAAAACGCGGGCAACCTGCTGCAATTGACGGGTGAGAGTGAGATGGGGAAAATCGCCATCATTGAGATCTAATACTTGCAAATCCAGTTGTCGTTCCCGGAAGCGATCGCCTAAAAATCTTGCTTTTGCCGATTTTGGTCCCGAGGCAAATCCATGCAGATAAAAGTAATTGTGCATAGAGCATTGTTGATGGTTAACGCTCGTTGGTGAAAGGTTAATGTTAATGGTTAATGGCCGATCGTCAATACGGCTTATGTGCCTTCTAGCGGTAGCCACGACTGTTAGGACGGTCCGATCTCATACCAGCATCTCTCCCCCCTACTTCTCCATCTCCCTATCCTCCCTCTCTGTTTGAGGCTAGGTCATTTAGTATGAATAATAATATTCTTGCTTTTTGCGTTCTTGTCACTTGTGTATTCTCACAAAGCTGAAAAAATCGATCTTAATGCTGAGTATCCCTGTATTTGCAGCCGTCGGGGTTGCCTAAAGCCGATCGCCCTCACGGATGCATTTGGATGCGATCGATGCCAACAAATTTTTGTGGTCGATCGCAGCGGCCTCACCTTAGAGGAACTCTCAACTCACGCCCCGTACAAAAAAACTTGGCACTGGATCGGCAATCAATGGAATCGAACGGATACGACGTTGAGGGATACTTTCCTTCCTCTTTCGATGTCGATCGTCGTCATTCCTCTGGTGCTGCTCTTCTTCGTCCGGCATTTCCCTGCTATCCTCTGGATCGTGCTGGTATTTATTATTGTTCCGATTCCGGCATTGTTAGTCTGGTTAGCTTACAGACGGTAATCCTATGACGATCGATTCTCTAGATATTGCCCCAGCTCCAACGGAGACAGCGCGGCGCGCCTACCAAGCATCGTTGCTGGTGGGCAAAACCGAAGCGAGTATTCGAAATCGGGCGATTCAAGCACTCACTGACGAACTCGAAAACCAACAGGAGAACATTCTCGAAGCCAATACTTTGGATCTTGAAGCCAGCCGGGATATGGCCGTGCCGAATTTAGTGCTCGACTGGCTCAAACTGACCCCCGAACGGTTGCAAACGACGGTGCAAATTCTCCGGCGATTGGTTCAGTTGACCGATCCGATCGGGCAGGTGATGAATGCGGCTTATCAGGTAGACTCGACCCAAACCTATTGCCAGTCGATGCCCCTTGGGGCGATCGCGCTAATTTACGAAGCCTTTCCAGAACTGGGGGCGATCGCTGCCGGAATGTGCTTGAAAACGGGTAATAGTCTGATTCTCAAAGGTAGTACGGAGGCAAGCCATACCAATTTAGCCATTGCCCAAGTCCTGACATCGGCACTGACACAGGCGAATTTACCACCGGAATGCCTGCAACACTTACCATCCGATCGCGGTGACTCGATTCGGGAGTTAGTCCGTCAAGATCGATATCTGAGCTTAGTCATTCCCTACGGTCGTCCGAGTTTGATTCAATCCACTATCGAGCAGGCTACCGTCCCCGTGTTGCCCTCAGCGATGGGGAATTGTTATTTGTATTGGTCGCCCTCTGGAGATTGGAATCGGGTGCGGGAAATCGTTATTGACTCTCACCAAAGTCAACCCGATCCGGTGAACGCGATCGAAAAGGTATTAATTCATCGCGACCTCAATCCTGCGTCGGTGGCGATGCTTTTGAGCGGTTTGCGAGACAAAGGTTTTGAAGTTCGCGGGGATCTGGCTCTGGTTGAAGAGTTTCCCGAACTGAAACTCGCCCAAGATTCAGAATGGAGGAGCGCGTATCTAACTCGAACCGTCGCTCTCAAACGGGTGGAGTCTTTGGAGATAGCTATCGCGATCGTCGATCGCGATAGTAGCGGTCATGCCGCTACTGCGGTCACCCAATCCTACCGAGAAAGCTGCCAGTTCACCTTGGGTGTCAACAGTGCTTCGACTTATATTAATGCCTCTCCCCGGTTTATTCGCAATCCCAAACAAGGTCACAGCATTTTACTGGGAATGTCCAATCGAAAAGGTCATCACCGGGGGTTTATCGGCCTCGAGTCGTTCACCACGGTCAAACATATTATCCAGGGTCACGATTGTCTGTAATTCCAACGAGACCCTTAGCAAATGGTTGTATGTAAAATTCCCCTCAACCGACCGAAAAAATTGAGAGCACGGAAGACTGAAGGGATGCAAAATATTGAGTTTTTAAACGTTTTCGGTTCGCGTTAGATTTATTGGCGATCTTAACTTTGAATGCGGTCGCTCGTTGTATCCTTTGCAATCACTTAAATGTAGATTCTTAAACAAATCGAACAAAAAGGAAATTCCAAGAGACAGGAGCTGGATCACATTCAAATACTTGTCAAATCACCTCGATCGTCAACTCGCAGACAAAGTTTGACGTCGCTCTTCGGAGGGTAACTTCACGTTCTTAGCCAATCCGAGAATTTCAAATAACCGGATCGTCATCCAGGTCAGATCGATTTCCCACCAATTCCATCCGTGACGAGCTGAATATTGGAATGTATGATGATTGTTGTGCCAGCCTTCACCGTAGGTCAATAAGGCAACCCACCAGCAGTTTCTAGATAGATCGTCAGAGTTGTAACTCCGATATCCAAATTTATGAGTGGCGCTATTGACAAACCAGGTGCAATGGAAAACCACCACCATGCGAACGAATATACCCCAAACCACAAAAGGCATCCCACCGAGGAAATAAAGCAAAAAGCCTAAAGCGAACTGGATGGGGATAAAGTATTTTTGGCAAAATAGATAGAACGGATCGGTGTCAATATCTTTAGTAAACTTAGGAACTTCAGACTTAGCAGGAATATCGTATAACATCCAAGATACGTGACTCCACCAAAATCCTTTAAGAGAACTATGGGGATCGGTTATTTTATCGGAATGAAGGTGGTGTACCCGATGCATCCCGATCCAATCGAGAGGACCGGCTTGACAGCTAAGAGTGCCGCATAAAACCAAGAAGTATTCCAGCCATTTAGGAACTTCAAAACTTCGGTGACTGACGAGACGATGCCAGCCTAGCGTAATGCCTACTCCACCCGTAATCCAGTGAAGAAAGAGGGCTACGCCCACTGCCGACCAACTGAAGTTACTCGGTAAAAATGCCAGACAAGCTATTAAGTGCAAACCGCCAATCCATATGATGGCAAACCAATTGAACGGGAGTTTCTGAGATGTTGCAATCGTCATGCAATGACCTTGAATTGTATTTAATTTTGTGTCAACCTGTTGAATTCTAGCAGAATATGGGTAGCTCGGCACGGTAAGGGAGGTTCGGTCGAATCTGGGCGAAGTTCCGAAACAAGTCTTGCGAGTCTTGACTTTTACTCCGCTACCTGTTAAAAAAAATTTCTTCATTCTTGAATTAGAAATGAATCCTCACAGCCACCTCCAAGATGCCCAAAAAGCTCTCAGACCAATATTTTGGGAGATCGACGATCGAATCAAAGTCCGGCTCGATCGAGTACTCGGGGCTTTTGCCGAACATCGAGTTGGGGTTCAGCATTTTGCCAGCGTTTCGGGGTACGGTCACGACGATCTCGGACGGCAAACGCTCGATCGAGTCTTCGCCCAAGCGCTCGGGGCCCAGGCGGCGATCGTTCGGGTACAGTTGGTTTCTGGAACCCACGCGATCGCCTGTGCGCTGTACGGGGTCTTGCGACCTGGAGACGAAATGCTCGCTGTGGCCGGCGCTCCCTACGATACATTAGAAGAAGTAATTGGTTTGCGGGGTCAAGGTCAGGGATCTCTATCGGAGTTTGGGATTCACTACCGCCAATTACCCCTGCAAGAGGGAAAGGTTGATTGGACGGCTCTGGCTTCGGCGGTTCGGGAAGAGACTCGCTTGGTCTTTATCCAGCGATCGTGCGGGTATTCTTGGCGCTCGAGTCTATCCATTGCCGAAATTGAAAAAATTGTGAATCTAGTCAAAGCCCAAAATCCCCGTACGATTTGCTTTGTGGATAACTGCTACGGAGAATTTGTCGAAGAGTGCGAACCGACGGCAGTAGGGGCAGACTTAATGGCGGGATCTTTAATCAAAAATCCCGGTGGGACTATCGTCACCGCTGGTGGCTACATTGCCGGGAAAGCCGACTTGGTGGAAGCGGCGGCCTGTCGCCTCACAGCTCCGGGCATTGGCAGTTCTGGCGGCGCGACATTCGATCTCAATCGGCTACTGTTTCAGGGACTGTACCTCGCCCCTCAAATGGTGGGCGAAGCAATTAAAGGAAACCATTTGACGGCCTATGTTTTCGATCGATTGGGATATCGCGTCAATCCCCAACCCACAGCACCTCGGCAAGATACAATCCAGGCGATCGAGTTTGGCTCTCCCGAAAAGCTAATTGCCTTCTGTCGGGCGATTCAGAAGCATTCTCCCGTCGGTTCTTATCTCGATCCCGTTCCGGCAAATATGCCGGGGTACGAAAGCCAACTGGTGATGGCAGGCGGTACGTTTATCGACGGTAGCACTTCGGAGTTGTCAGCAGATGGACCTTTGCGGGAGCCGTACATCGCTTTCTGTCAGGGGGGCACTCACTGGACGCAAGTCGCGATCGCTCTCGAAGCCGCGATCGAAGCGGTTGGACCCGCATCGGAGTGAGGAGTCATATCAAATCCGGTTGAATTTCCATATTTTGGGGGTGCAGGCGTTTCTGGGGAGAAGGTGACTGGTGGAATTTGCGCGCTTACGATCGATTTCCCAGATCTGATATCATCAACATTCCTAAATTTGATCCCCTCCGGTTTTATCTTGAACCCCGCGAACGATCCGCGAGAGTTCTGTTTTTTCATTCACCGAAATTCGCGTGGGCGAACCACTAATGATTCCTTCGTAATTGCGGAAGGAATCTTTAATTTCCGGGCCCGATTCGTTGATGGTGTACTCGCGAATTCCCGTATCGTGCCACGAACCTCGCATTTTAAAAACATTGAGGGCGCGAGACATTTCGCCGCGAATTTCGACGTATTGCAACATCAAAATCGTGTCGGTAATTGTGGAAATATGGGAATCGGTAATTGAATTCGCACCCATAAATCGATCGGTAGTATTAGTGAAGAAACCAGTAATTTCTTCTTGTTTGGCATAGCCGGTCACCCCAATCACGAACTGGCGAAAGGCGTTATTACTAACCCCCCGAGCCAGAGCGGAAAGAGAATCGATCGCAATTCGAGAGGGTTTGTAGTTAACGATTTCGCTTTTGATAATTTGTAAGTGGTCTTCTAAACCCGCAGACTCGGGATAAGCACAGAGGATTTTCAACAATCCTTTCTGTTCCATTTCCTCAAAATTAATTCCCCAAGAATAGGCATTTCGCAACAGTTGAGCTCGGGATTCTTCATAGGCAAAGAGAATCGCCCGTTCTCCATTCAAACACCCTTCTTGAGCGAATTTGCTCACCAGCAGCGTTTTACCCGTTCCCGTTGCCCCCGTCGCTAAAATAATCGAATCTTTGAAAAAGCCACCCCCGCACATATCATCGAGAGCTTGGACGCCGGAAGAAACTCGAACGTTGGAAGAACGTTGAGTCAATCGCATCGCGCCGAGGGGGAATATATTAATCCCTTCGTTGGTCATGGTGAACGGGTACTCCCCTTTCATGTGGGTGGTTCCCCGTAACTTGAGAATTTCGATCGTTCGGCGGCGGCGTTCTCCTTCCAAAACGTTGCGCAGGATGACCACGTTATCGGAGACAAATTCTTCAACCCCAAATCGGGCCACCGGACCGTACTCTTGCAAACGTTCGGTCGTCATCACCGTTGTTGCTCCGACCTGTTTGAGGCGCGCGACTAAACGGAAAATTTCTCGACGAACCACTGAGGCGGCATCGTACTGCTGAAAAACCGCTGTCACCGAGTCGATGGATACGCGCTTGGCTTTGTACTTGCGAATGCCGTACTGAATGCGCTCGATGAGTGCGGATAAGTCGAAGTTTCCCACGACTTCTTGTCCGTCGGGATCGGGGGAAGCATCGAGGATAAATAACTTGCCTTCATCGACTAATTTCTGTAGATCCCAACCAAAACTATAGGCATTTTTGACAATGTCCTGGGGGGATTCTTCAAAGGTGACAAATACCCCAGGTTCGTTAAAGTAGTGGATGCCGTGATAGAGAAACTGGACGGCACATAAGGTTTTTCCGGTTCCAGATGTGCCGCTGACGAGGGTCGTTCGTCCAATGGGCAATCCACCATGAGAGATATCGTCAAATCCCTCGATCATGGTGCGAATTTTTTGGACGCCTACTGCCATTCCTTGGTTCTCAATTTCTCCTTTTTGATTCATTTTCGATGATTTTAAATGTTATTTATTAAGAATTTATTGTAAATCGAATCCTCGCTCGTTCAATTCTTCATAGAGTAAATCGAGTCCGATCAAAACTTTTTCGCGATCGGATAAGTCACCAATAATTTTGCGAACGGGAGGCGGTAAAACTTTAGCCAGAGTTGGTGTTGCTAAGATTTTGTCTTCTTCGGCTAATTGAGGATTTTTTAAAACATCAATCACTTTCAATGCATATACCCCTTGAAAGTCTTGTTCGAGAATATTATTGAGGGTTTTTAAGGCACGAACAGAGTTTGTTGTATTCCCAGCGACGTACAATTTCAGCACGTATGTTTTTTTGGGGGGATTCATACTTAGTTTACCGATATGTTGAATCAATCGAGTTTGAAAGTAAAATCCGACTCTAAGGTTCTCTGGGGATAGAGCGACGATACATTTCACAGAGGTGAGCGATGATATCAATGAGAGTCAAGCGATAATCTAGTAAGATTTCTTCATTGCGACCTTCTAATTTAAGCTGCTTTGAAAATTCATCTATCAACTCCATGTGAATTTCTACCACATAAGTGACAGATATATCTGCAAAAAAAGAAAGATTTACAAACTCATCAATTTTTTGATTTAAGTCTGAGGTGTCAGAAAAATAGTTTAATATAATCTCACGATAAGATGACTTGAGTTGGGCGATGGACTGCTCTCGCTCAGATGGGTTTTGGTTTCGCAGATAAAATTGCGGATTTCGTTTATAGTACACACCTAAGTATCCCAATCGCTCTTTTAACTTTTCCGAAAGCCGTCGCTGTCGATCCATTAGAGATTGAGAAGGATCTTTGGTGGACTCCAAAAAATCTGACGTCCGCTGGATAAATCTCTCGGTAGGAGACAGAGACAGGAATTGCGCGATCGCTTTATCGATGGTGGGGATGAGACGATCGAGTTGTGCAACGGAAAAGTAAATCGCCGCTTTATGGTATAAAAGCGGGTTGGAGTTGTTTGCCCCCCGGTCAGTCGGTTGTAGAATAACAGCAGGTAGAAACCTGCCCTCTAGACAAAGCCGATGGGCGATCGAGCTAAGTATGGGTTCGTTTTGCAAGATCAAACAGTCGATCTCGAGATAGTGCTTCTCAATAAATTCTAGAAACTCGTTGCTAGCTTGAAAGTGCGTGACGGTATAGCGATCGTTATCGAACACTAGATCGACCGATTCGACCATTGAGGCGGTCGGCAAAAAACTACAGATAAACAGTTGAGAACGCACGATAGACAGGTCGGGTCGGGTCTGATTGGGCTGAACGTTCGCTCGGTAGGTCTACTACCAGCTCGTACACCTTGAGACAACAAACTTAATTTTTATTTAAGTTTACTGTAATCAACTGTAATCATAACCTCTTGTGCCTCAGGACACCAGAAGCCCTCGGATTTCGGTAAAAATAGAGAAAGAGACCCAAACACTAGAACGCTAGATTCCAATGAGTCGAGCTATCATGTTTGTCGATAATTGTATTTTTGTAACTCAAATTACAGACAAAAATATAAAGACATAGTACTTCATTCGAGAGATCGATGGGTTCTGCAAGACAAGATGCTCGACGACCTCTAGTTTTTACCTTTCATTCTTTGAGGCCGTGTTGATATTTGGTTCTCAACCCCATATGAAGACTGAATTTCACCTGTGGGAGCGAAACTCTTCGTCAACACTGCCAGTCAAGGCTTCGGGTATGAAATAGAACCGAGTCAAGGCCGCAGTTTGCACTTCGATATCGCCGATTTAGACCGATCGAGAAGAAGGCTAAAACATTCAATTCCCAACCCGTTATCCTGAGGCTAGCTGTCGATGTCCCCCCTCGTGACCGATTTGAGAAACTTTTTAGAAGGAGTGCCAGTTTGTTCCCTCAATACTCCCCTCAAAGAAGTGCTGACCATTCTTCGTGAAAGAAAAAGCGAGCGCCTTGCCGTTGTTGACGCACAAAAATATCCCATCGGTGCAATTCATTGGTCGAGCTTACTCGATGAGGCTTTACAAGTCGATCGGAGCCTTTTAACGATTCGGGAGCTTGGACGAGAGAGAGCCTCAGATCTGTTCGAGGGCGAGATCGACGTGACGCTATCGGAACTCGAACCCTCTCCGATCGAACCCTCCATCGTTCTTCCCGTGGAGCTAAGCTTCGATCGATTGCAAAACTACTTGGATAACGATCTCCCTAACTTAACCTATGCCATTGTTGACTCGAACGAGCGATTTTTGGGCTTGCTCGACCGCCACCAACTGCTACGATCGCTCCTGCAACGGGAGACTCCAATCCCCAACGCCCGAGATCGCCCCACCGCGAAGCAGAGCGTTCAATACCAGCAAAGAATCCGCGAACTAGCGGCCAAAAATGCTGTCCTCGTGCAGCAAAACCACCTTAAAGACGAACTGTTGGCTTGGCTGGCTCACGAATTCAAAACCCCCCTCACCTCCGTCTCCGGTCTATCCCATCTCTTAAGTGATTCTCGAGTGGGTTCGTTGAATCCCCGTCAGGCTAAGTACATCGGACACCTATCGCGCAGCAGCACTCAACTGATGAAACTGGTGGAACGAGTCTCCGATTGGACTCGGATCGATCGAGCGGAGTTAGAACTGAAACAGACGCAAGTTTCTCTGGCGCGCGTTTGTGTCGGCGCATACCAGCAAGCTCGCAAACAGGACGCAAATTTGCCGGAAATCTCCTTCACCTTAGATGTGGCAACGGGTCTAGATAGTCTCATGGCCGATGAGTTGCGCTTGAGTCAGATCCTGGTCGTGTTGCTCTCGAACGCCCTAAAATTCACATCACCGCCGGGGCAAATTGGCCTTCAGGTGCATCGGTGGGGAGATTGGATCGCATTTCGAGTGTGGGATACGGGGGTAGGGATTCCCGCAAGTCAACAATCCCTGATTTTTCACAAATTTCAACAATTGGCAAACCCCCTCACTCAACAATTTGATGGAACCGGTTTGAGTTTGGCGATCGCCAAACGTCTGGCTCGCTTGCACGGCGGAGAAATAACCTTTATCTCCAAAGAAGGCGGCGGCAGTCAGTTTACGCTCCTACTTCCGAGACAAGCTTCTGTTGTCGCTTCGGATAACTCCTCTGACTTCCCCATCAATCCCATCGTGTTGATTGCCGAAACCGATCCCGAGACGATCGAGGCACTATCCGGCAGTCTTGCCAGTTTTGGGTATCGCGCCGCCATTGCTCGATCGGGAATCGACGCTTTAGAAAAAGCCCGTCAGCTCAAACCTCATACCCTCTTCGTCAATCTCGAATTACCATTTCTCTCGGGGTGGGACGTACTGACATTACTCGGAACCTACGAGGAAACCCGGAATTTACGAGCGATCGTCATCACCACAGAAGCCGAACGGGAACGAATGCCAAGCGATCGAGCCGATGGTTTTTTGACCTTGCCCGTCCGGGAGGCAGCTTTGCGCAAAGTGATGTCCGCACCCGTTCCCAGAAGTACTCCTCAGAAATTAACGGTATTGTGGTTGACCCAAAGCGATCGGGATGAAAGCAAGTCACCCACCCTCCCAGAAGCAACTTCCAACCATCCGAGTCCTGCGGATCTCAATCGTTTGTTTCACCAGCACAATTGTCGCGTCTTGGAAGTAGACGAACTCGAACAAGCGGATTTATTAGCTCGGGTGTGGAAACCCGATGCCCTCATTCTTGACGATACTTTGCTTCCCAACGATCCCCGCGCTTATCTTGAAGAAATCGGTCAATACGACCATCTCTCCTCACTACCGTTAGTCACGCTCGATCCCAATACCGCTCGCTGGGCCAACCAGGTGAAAGACTCTGATGGAACGCCCAAGTTGAAAGTTTTTCCCTGTCTCGCGCCACCAGAGCTTTTTCAGAACGATGAAAGCCTCACGGCGTGCAGCTTGCCGGCTTTGTTACAAGTAATTCAAGTCGCCGCTGGACTCAATCATTAGCGAACGGTCGTCAATTGCCGATCGATCGTTTTGAAGCTCGTACCAACTCATACCCCCGCACCTTACCGAGGGTGCGATATTGAGAAGGGTGGATGCCAATTTTTTTGATTTTGCGCCGCTGACCTAAAATTAACACCGTATCCATATCCGGTTGAGTCGCGATCGAATCTTGGATGTAACCTCGGGCGCTTTCGGGACGAATGCGAAAGGCAATTGTTCCCCCGGAGTAAAAGACCAGACTCGTTTTGCTCAAATCCACCATTACCAGCTCTTCTCCCGGTTGGCGAACCTCGGCGGCGATCGCCGCTAACTGTCGTAGCGGAAATTGCCGCTGTCGATCGAGCAGCTCGTATGTTGGGTAAAAAGTAAAGACTAGGAAGGTGAGGAAAACAACTAAATTCACGCTCCACAACCAACGCCCTTGCCTGAATACCAGCACCAACTCTCCGGCCAGGGCGGCGGTCATCCAAATCGCTGCTGCCACGATCGCCAAGCCAGTGCGGGGCAACACCTCGTCCAAATCTGGGGCTGCGGGATCGTAACCCAACCAATCGGGTAGGGTAAAAAATGCAATGCCGACGCCCGCCAAAAAGAGAATATTGAACCAACGGCTTATCTGTAGCCCGGTTGCCTTCCCCGAAACAGTTGGTTGGAAAACATCTTGGGTGAACTGAAGCGAGACCAAAATTGCCGCTGCGGGAATCAGCGGTAGGGTATAGCTGGGAAGTTTGGTAGAAGCCAGGGAGAAGAACCCGAAGATCCCGGCAAACCAGAACCCGGCAAACAGTCCTAGATGCTCGGTTCGCGGCTGTTTGCGCCAATGGCGGCACTGGTGGAGTTGGAGGCGGGCGATCGCCACGGGTAAATAAACCGACCAGGGGGCGAAACTGACCAAAACAACGGGAATGTAGAAATACCAAGGGGCCGCGTGTTGGTTCACCACCCGCGTAAACCGCTCGAAATTGTGGTATCCAAAAAAACTATCGAAGAAGGCCGCGCCATTTGCCCGCCAAACCAATAGATACCAAGGTACGACGATCGCCCCAAAAATCGCCATCCCCCGCAGCACTTGCATTTCCCGCAGCACTTGCCAAAACTGACCTAGGTAGAGCAAAAACCCCCCCAGGACGATCGCCGGTAAGACGATCCCCACGGGACCTTTGGTGAGAACGGCTAAGCCGGAGAGGATGTAGAAGGCAAGATACCAGCGTCGTGAAGCGGCATTCGATCGGGGGTCGGGTCGATCGGCCGATGCATATCCGAGAAAAAAAGCCAGCAGTGCAGAACCCATGCAACCCGTCAGCAACATATCCGAAACCCCAATTCTTCCCCATACGAGGCTTTGGGGATTGAGGGCAAAGAGAACCGCCCCCAACCCGGCGCAGAACCAGGGGGCCCAATATGAAGATTCGGGGCGATCGATATTTGAGGGGTTGGATCGATTTGGACGGTTTGAAGTTCGATCGATCCGGGTATGCTTTTGGAGAGTATAAAAGAGCAATCCCATCAGGGCGATCGCCGCTAAAGCCGATGGGAGGCGCACCGCCCACTCGTTCACCCCGAGAATTCGATAGCCAACGGCCATCAGCCAGTAGA
>NZ_JADEXN010000050.1 GCF_015207075.1 Zarconia navalis LEGE 11467 | reverse complement strand
CAAAAGGGTCCGCAACGGCCACCGTCGAACTGGATGGGGGTATGGGAACTTGATACACCGGTTGTTTTTGAGGCGGTACTCCCGCAGGGGGTCTGTTTCGATCGGGCGATTGACGTTTCAGGGCCGATCGCATTTCTTCAGCTCCCAAATAGCGATCGCGAGGATGGGATTCGATGGCCTTATCTAAAATATCTGCCAATTGCGGACTCAACCCCGCCACCTGTCCCCGCCACAGAAGTGCCCCCGTTTGCGGATCGCTCGCCATCTGCTGCGGTGTCAGACCGGTGAGAGCGTAAATCGCCGTCAGTCCCAAACTGTACAAATCGCTGCCGTATACGGGACGACCGGCGGCTTGTTCGCCAGACATGAAACCGGGAGTGCCGATGACGATACTGTGGGTTGGATTCCCTGTCGAACTGAGGGTGGTTGCCATCGTCTCCCGAACCGCCCCAAAATCAATGAGAACGGGTTCGCCATCAGATTTTCGCAGAATGATGTTCTCGGGTTTGATATCTCGATGGACGATGCCCTGGCTGTGGACGTATTCGAGAATATCGAGCAAACTGACCAAGAGGGTGCGAACGCGACTTTCGCTCAAAACACCTTCGAGTGCGACCCGATCTGCGAGGGTTCGACCTTCGATCCACTCTTGTACTAAGTAAAATTGCCCCGCTTCGTTGAAGTAGGCGTACAGAGAGGGAATGCGATCGCTTCCTTCCCCCAAGGATTCGACGATTGCCGCTTCTCGGGCAAATCTTTCTCGCACCAGTTGCAGGATTTGGGGATCGTTGCCTGCGGGTTTGAGTTGCTTGATGGCGCAGTAGCGACCGGAAGGCATATGGGTATCTTGAGCGAGAAAGGTTTCCCCAAATCCCCCACGTCCTAGGGAACGAACGATCCGATAGCGATAATTGAGTAGGGTTGAGTTCACGATCGATAGAGAGCCGGTAGCATTTTTTCGCAGCCAGAAAGACTTTAAGCGGGTGGGAGTTCTCGATCGATCTTCACGCACCAACAGGCTCTTTCTGGATCGGTATCAATCATCAGTATAAATAATTCGAGCGAATTGGAACGATTTCTAAATCTCAATAGAATCTTCGCAAAAGTGGGTTTGGGGAACCCGTTACTATCTTATTGCTACTTACTTATCGCCGGACGATTTTAATCTCAATATCGTATCCAATGGGTTGCAGTCGATCTCTACTGGCATCGTAGGCCCACATTCGTACGATCTCTTTTCCCAAAGGTAGGGCCATGGATGGAATGGCCAGACTCCAAGTCGCATCGGGATTGACTCGGGCTGCGGCGACGAGGCGATCGCTGTTACCGTAACTGAGGTACACGGCATCGGCGGGTCGATTTTGTGCTGACAAAACCGCCGAACCTTCTAGGGTATAAATGCGTTTTTTCTGGCGGAGTTTTTGGCGCTCTCCCGGTGGGGGCATGGCTTTACACTCGCGCTCGCTTTCAACGACACACCACCGGTCGAGGGTGCCGCTAGATGCCACATTTCGAGTCAGTTGCAGGGGCGTTTCGTTTCGACGCCACAACCACCGTTCGGCAACAAGACGATCGGGACGGTATCGATCGAGAAAGTATTGCAAAATTAAGGGGGTCGAATCGGCGAGCGTTCGACCGGTCAAAATCGGAAGATCGGTTAATAAAATTAGGTTGGGTTTTGTTTCTTCGAGTTCGCGGACGACGACTTCTTGAGCCACGGTTGGTAGGGCGTAATAAATATTGCCAAATTTAGAGCAGGAGGGTTTGTTAAATAGGTAATACCAAATACTTTCGGTGGTCGCCGTATAAAAGCAAGACTGGCGATCGATATCTGTTTTAAATGCCGTTAAAACTTCCTGCTGACCGGGTTGTAATATTTCGGTATTCGATCGCCCTAAGTTCTCGAAGCGATCGGATAAATTAGAAATAGAAAATCCTGGTTCGGCAGCAATTAAAGTTAAAAGAATGGTTACTAACAGTATTTTGTAAGTAGGTAAAGTAAAAAATAAATTCAAACTTTTTAGCAATTTCTTGGAATAAAGCTCTAAGCTAAAATATACAACTAATAAAAAAGTTGGAAATGCACCTTGAGCTGCCATTGAAAACGAGCTTCTATCTAAGCCAATTCGCATGTAAACTAAACATGCAAGCAAAATAATAATTAAATAAAAGTGCTTATTTAAAAAATATTTAAGTTTGTTGTTTTTAAAAAAATATCGACTTAAATAAACCAATGTCATGCTTTGAAAAAGCATAGATAGCCAATACAACTGATTAACTAAATTTATTTTTAAATCTGGCATTGGTAGAGAAAACATATATCGACTGTATTTAGACCAATACGAAACTTGGAATAAAATTTCTCGAAATTGGGCGACTCCTAAAATTAAAACGATCGAAATGCAGGACAGTAGAATACCCACAATCGAACAACCAATCCATAGAGAATAAATTTTTCTTTCTAAGCTTAAACTTAACGCACAGACAAAAATATATACCAAAACAAAATAGATAGCTCGATCGTAAGTATGTAAAAAGCCAATGGGTATTAAAATACCGATTGACAAAGAAATCCAAGAAAATTGTTTGAGAGTACAAATTTTTGAATCGAATAAGCGAAAAAACCTAAACGTTAAAGCGAACTGAATCATAAAAATGAGGCTTCTTCCTCCGTCTATCAAAAAGAAAAACTTTTCCAACAAACAACAACTAATAACAACAAATAAAAAAATAGATTCGCGATTTCTGAATTTAAATAAACTTGTTATTTCCCAAAGTACCCAAAAATAGCCGAAAGTTGCAAAAACGGATATATAAGAAATGAAAAATCGGGTCATCACAATCCCGTTATTTTCATCTCCGATCCACCAATAAGCTAAAAGACTCGGAATGGCATCTAACCCAAATCCATGAATAAATACACTCTTGAGAAAAGGTTTTTCGAGTTGGAGAAAATTGGGTAGATATCCGAGATATTCTCCTTCATGAAATGTATCGGTAAGTGGAACTACTAAATCGGGGACAACCCGATCGACCGACCAGACTAAAATTAATCCAATTGTTAAAATTGAAATTAGCGTTCGATTTTCGATTGCTTTGAAAGTCAAATCGAGCAATATCGAACGTGTTTTTGAGTTGAGTTTAGAGAGTAAAAAAGCGATTGCGGTCGGCACAAATAGAAGAATGGCAAACTTGAAATAATCTGTATAGGGAGAAAATTGCTCGATGGCAACCGTTGAGATGACTCCCGTATCGTTATTAGAAAAGGGGAGTTCGATGGCATTAACAATCGGTAAAAGAAAAAACCAGGAGAGGATAGTAATATTGAGGATAACGATCGGATTCGATCGATTTTGGGAATCTGACATTGCTTGCTATTTTGCAAAATAAATAAAGTCTCGATCGCAGATATACTTCAAGCCTCTATTTTCAATCATCCATTTCCACTGGAAGATCCGAGCCAATTTGCACTAGTTTGTCTTGGGTGCGATCGTAACTCCAGACTCGAAAAATATTATCCCCTTCGGGTAAAGACATCGTCGGAATAGTCAGCGTCCATCGCAAATCGGGATTAATCCGCGCGGCGGACACCAACTGATTCTCCTGGCCGTAACTGAGATACACCGCATCAAAAGGTGAACCCTGGGGAGATAGCGTCGTCCAGCCATTTAAAGAAGCTGTATCTCCCATATCAATTTCAAGTTCTTCCAATTGCGCCGTCAGTCGGCAATCTGGGGGAGTATAACACAGCGTATCGGCACTTCCTAGGGTATTAGAAGAAACTGAATCGAAGGCAATCTTTTTCGATCGTCGCTGCCAAAACCAATGATCGGAAATAATCCGATACGGTTGATATTGTTGCAGAAAATATTGATAAACTCTAGACGCAGAATCGAGAATTGGTACGCCATCAATGGCATTCGACCACATAGAATTACTGAATAAGATAATATTTGGCTGACGTTCGTCGATCTCGCGAATCACGGCTTCTTGGGTTTCGGGAGGTCGAACGTAGTAGAGATAGTTGATTTTCGAGCAAGAAGGCTTGTCGAAGAGGTAATACCATAAACCTTCAGAGGTCAAGGTATAAAAACAAGATTGACGATCGATTTCGGGTTGTAGCGTATTCCAAGCTTCGAGATAGTGAGGAACAACGAGTTCGGAATCGGGTTTGCCTAGAGACTGGTAAAACTCTTGCACGCGACCGCCGTAACTAAAGATATTAAAGCCGGGTTCGGCAGCAATCGCCGCAATTAAAAATAAAACAAAGAATAATTTTGCCGTTGGCGCGATCGTCGATTGAATGATACTGGCTTCAAAATAAGTTTGATAACTTTTTAGCATTAGGTAAACCAGCAAAAATGCTGTTACCATGGCGGCAAAAGGCCCTCGACCGGGACTGCGATCGAGCAAAATTCGCATATAGGTTAAAGAGGCAATCAGTAAGATGAGGGTTAAATAATGTTGAGTGAAAAAGTCTCTTTTCGGATGGTAAATTGAGTAGTCCCAAACCAAATAAACGATCGTGGCGGATAGAACTAAAATTCCGAACCAATCTAAAAATGAGAAGTAGTTGAGTTGAATATCGGTCAGGGGAAGAAAGGCAATATATTTACCATACTTAGACCAGTATGTAACTTGCGCGAATACTTCGAGGACTTGCTCGATTCCTAGAGTCGCTATTTCGAGGAGTAATACCAAAAAGATACCGAGTCCAGAACCTCCGATCCAAACTCTCATATTCCGCTTGCCAAAACAAAAGGTTAACGCCGAAGCGACTAAATAAACCGGAACGAAATAAGCAGCGCGATCGTAAGTATGTAGAAAACTTAGAGGTAGAGAAGCACCGACGAGAACAGACAGAAAAATTGTTTGTTTGAAGCTATAGATCGCTGGAGGGATAGCGACTCGAAAATATCGCACCACCAGTGCCAATTGCATCATGAAAACTAAATCTCGACCACCATAGGTTTTATAGAGAAAATTTTCTAAGACACAAAAGATAATTAAAACGATCGAAAAAACTTGAATTTTATAAGCTTTAAGTTTGACTGAACTGACAATTTCCCATAAAAGCCAAAAATAAGCGGCACAGGCGAGCGCATTTTCGACGCAATAGAAAAAACGGGTCAGGGCGATGGTATTATTCTGGGAGGCAAGGCGATCGGCCACTAGACTCGGCAGCGCATCCAAACCAAAGCCATGAATGAAAAACGTTCGTAAAAACGGTCGATCGAGTTGAGTAAAATTCGGCAGTAGACCTAGATACTCTCCTTCATGAAAAGGATCGATGACAGCCGAGTTCCAGTCGGGAATTCCCCAATCGGCAACGACGATAAAACTGACATATATCGTCCAGAATATTGCCAGTACGATCGTCAAGCTAAAAACCCATTTTTTTCGAGTAAAAAGGGTTAGTAAAACCCGAAAGATGCTTTGCCAAACATCTCGCTTTAGAGTTAAACCGATCGCTGCAACGAGAGGGGGAAATAGCAGCAATAAGAAAAACTTCAAGTAATCGGTATACGGACTTAGGTTTTTAATATTGGTATAAGAGACAATTGAGCGAGCCTCTTTTTCTAATGGCAACTGAATCCCGTTGACGATCGGAACGATAACGATCCAAGAGATTAAAATAACTCCCAGAATCGCGATTGGATTGGGTTTAAGTCTGGGTTTGAAAACGGACATAAATAAGAGTCGTAAAAACCGATTCAGCCATAGTATTTTAGTGCTGTTTTCAAAGCATTTTCGACATTAATGTAGTTAGAATCAGTCTCTTGTGCTTTCATCTCGACGGAAGTCCAACCCTGATAGTTCCCTCGCTTCAAAGCTTTTGCAAAGCGACGATGTTCGACAATCCCAGTTCCCACATTGCCAAGGTAGGGTTCGCTGACATGAAAGTGACAGATGCGATCGGCACAACTCGCGATCGCCGGTTCGATATCTTCTTCGCTTAATGTCATCCCTGCCGAATCTAAATGAAGTCCGAAACCCACATTTCCCACAGCGTTTACCAACTGCAAACCTTGTGTGGAAGTGTTGATGAAATTGCAGCTGTATAAAATCGGGTTGGGTTCGATGCAGAAGGTGACATGATGTTTTTGAGCGATTTCACCTATCTCGAAGAAAAAGTCTCGCGCGATTTTTTCAGCTTGTTTTGAATTGAGATTTTCAATTCGGCGATTTTTAGGAGAACCGAACACCAGAACTCGAACCCCTAACTTTTCCCCGAGTTGAATAATTCCCGTTAAATAATTTAGAGTTTCTTGCCGATTTTGTCCGTTCTCAAAGATTTTCAAATCCGGCTGACCGTACAATAGTGCCTGCATCGAAACGATCTGAATCCCGCGACGGTTCCAAAATTGTTTGTAATCGTCAATTTCAGTATCGCTAGCAGTCAACGGCGACGACCAAATTTTAGTCGGTGCAATCTCAACTCCCCGAATTTCTAAGGTTTGCATCAAATCGGCGATCGATTCTTCTTCGGAGTTTTGCCAAGCAATGTTAGAGATTGAAATTTTCATAGCGACTTTCTCGGATTGGGATCGGGTCTATACGCTTGTTTGAGATTGCGTGTTTGCAAAGTTTTTTAAGTCGTGTAAGATTTGCGATCGCTCGTATAAATATGACGACGCACTCCGACCCAATCGATCGCCATACCGGGTTTTCATATCGTAGCGAATGGGGTTATCGTGGGGTCGATTGGTAAACTCCAATCCAAAAGCCTTTTGCGCTACATCTCGAACGGCTATCGGTTCCGTGGCAAAATTAACCAGTTTTAGCTCGTTCTCTAGTATGACTTGAATATCCCGCCAAAGATACTCGAGATTATAAAATTGAAAAATATGGTCGCAATGAATTTTCTCGACTTGATTGTTGTAGAGGAAGTCGTAGATAATATTTTTTTTCAATCCCTCGCCAAAAAGTGCCGGTAAACGGACGATCGCACTCTCGAAACGATCGCGAACGAAGTCTTCGAGTTCTAGGCGGTGTTTGCCGTAGGGATGTAAGTTTTTCCGATTGATGGGAGTAGCTTCGTCTACATCCACTGGAGTCGGATAAACATCCACCGTCGAGATTAAAACAAACTTACTCGCCTTCACGCCTTCCAAAGACTGCATTAATCGATCGAGACTTGCCTTATCGCGATCGGGTTCTTTGTTCGCCAGCCATTTTACCGCTGGTGCACCGGCACAAACGAGCAAGTCAAATTTCTCCCCGGCGATCGATTAGATATTTTTCGAGTTGTAGCACCCGCCAAAGTTCGTTTGGCGAGTGAGATTTCCACCCACAAATCCGGTATAACCGATAATTCCTCGACTCACGATTGCACCTCTCCTATCGAGTTAGATTTAGGATCGTAGTTTCCCAGACACGCTTGAATTAGGGTTTGCATGACGAGAATATTGCCTCGAATGGGACTAATTTTAGTCGGAGTCGGCCCTGTTTGGGGATAGGTGCGGGTGACGGGAAGTTCGCGCACGTTGTATCCCAACCGCGCCGCTCGAATGGCTAAGTAGTAGTGTAGTTCGTAGCCGGAAAAAACCTCGCGAAAGGGGGCCACCCGTTCGTCGAGAAGCAAACGGCGACTGTAGGCACGAAACCCGTTGGTCGTATCGGTATAGGGCCATCCTGCTGCCAGACGAATCAACGGCGCATGAATCAGTTTGATGGCCCAGAATCGAACGCGCGGTGTGTTAATTGCCTCCCCACCGGGAACGAATCGCGAACCCTGAACGTGGTCGCATCCGGCATCGAGGGCCTCGGCGAAGCTGGGAATTGCCGAGGGATCGTCTTTATTGTTGCCATCAATGACGATCGCGCCGTCGTATCCCTGTCTCGTGGCATAGGCGAACCCCATGCGCAACTGAGCGCTCAATTTCCCCACATCTTGCTTGACCAGTAGCGTCCGCACCCCCCGTTGGGAGAGTTTCTCGGGTTGGGTCGAACCATCACTACTGCCGCCATCGGCAATGATGACATCAAAGCGACTGGAAATTTCTCGCATTCGATCGAGCTGCTTCTCGATTTTCAAACCCTCGTTAATAATCGGAATACAAATACAATATCGACTCTTTTTGGGTGCGAGTTCGACAATTTCATGGTTGGGAACTTGCCAGTTTTCGGTATTCATGAATTTTTTACACCCTCGAGATCTCCACGGTAAATTCGTCGTGTTTTATGCCTGTATTCAGACTCTTTGTCGTGACAGTAAGATGTTGGCATTTGATTCACAACCGATTTGAAATTGCACTTTACTTTAATCCTAAAGTGTCATTTGTTTCGACTCTTGGACGATATTTCGGCGTTCTCGATCGGCAATTAATACCGAACTGTTTTGTTCCCCGGCAACGTAATATGCCGGCCATCCTTTCAGGCGATCGAAAATAAATCCTACATATTCTGACAATATTGTCAATACCATAGAAACAAAAAAGAACATAATAGCATTTTGAAATTAGACGGTTATCCAACCTTCAGCGACTCGTTCTTTCAACAGGTAAACCAACGCAATGTAGACAATATAGAGAACATTCAAAATACTTGCGAATAACCCGAGGTAACTTGCAAATCGCAAGGGACGGACAGAGTTTACCACAATAATTTGCACGGCGTTATCAAAAAGTTCCACAACGCCTTTCAATCTTCGGTGTCGGTATCGATAAATAAAATCGTAAGTAAACGTTTGAGAGCTATAACCAACATAAGCACCCAGCAAACGTAAATAGCGAGATTTATCTCGGACTTGAGTAATGGCATTCACAACCTGTCGGCTCAAGACTCGAAATTGGGTAGAATTTTGAATTAAAGGAATTTTAAATAGTTTCCGACAGAGCCAGTAGAATAGATTTGCACCGGCTTTCATCCAAACGGGTTCGTCGTTGCGATCTCGGCGAATCCCAATGACAATATCTTTGCCATTTCTGGCTGTTTCAATGAGTTCTGGAATCAGTTGTGGCGGATCGGATTCGGGAATCATTACCACGACAAAATCTCCAATCACCGAATCTAAACCCGAAGAGATTGCGACATCCGCACCAAAACTACGAGAGAGACTAATGAGGCGAATACATTCATAATCGCGAAGTAAAGAAGACACGACTACCGATGTATCGTCTGTGGAACCGTCGTTGACGAGAACGAGTTCGTAATTTGTGAAACTCTGCCGCAAAACCGCCATGACTTCTTCAACAAAAGGTTTTACGATTCGCGCGTCATTTTGCACAGGAGCAATAACCGAGACAAAACAATCCGATCGTTCCATGCCACTCAAACTCCTTCTATAAGATGCAAACCATTCAATTCGCGCGGAATATCGTAAATATTGTCGATTTTACCACCCAGGACGCAATACAAATTTGGGAGTTTGGGATTTTGCTTGAAGAGAATCGGTCGGCTATCGTCCACCTCACTTTGCGGCAACACCGTTTTTACTCCCCAGAGGGAATCGATATACTCACATTCTGCGGCAATCGGTAAATATCGAATCGTATCGCGAATGGAAAAGGGAAAGTTTGTTTGTTTGCGGATTTGGCTGTAGGCTTCGTGCGCTTTGATGGTGAGGTTCTCACTCTCTTGCCAATAGTAATGGGGAGTATATCGAACGTGGCTTAAGGTGTGTAATCCCCGAGGTGGAAATGGCATCAACGAGAAAAATGGTCCGCACATGACGGTAATCCCGATCGATTTGAGTTCGGGAGGAACATCAACTAATGCCATTTCCGCAAACTCGTATTTTAGCGGAATCGTAGGAAGGTCAGAAGCTTTGAGAATTTGACTGATTTGAGAATAAGTACAGTTGAAAAGATAGCGAGTTCGAAGACATCGTTCTGATTCTGTTTCTCGAATCAATACTTTAATCTTTCCTGATGTCGTTTCTTGGACTTTATCTACACAAGTATTCAGCCAAATTTCTATTTTTTCTCGCTCGAGTTCTTCTCGAATTTTTTGCTTGAGCTTGACCGCGTCAAAAGCATATTCTTGAGTTTTAAAAACCGCTTCAATTAAAGCAGGATTAAACAAGCTGGAAATTTCGTTTTTCGCAGGTTCGATCGGGATGCCAATTCGCTGGCAAAATATCTGAAACTGAGAGGCATTTACTTTTGAAAAAACTCGAGCGATCGCATAATATTTATCGAAGGTATTATCGATACAGTCGCGATATTCTTCAACAAATCGCGGAAAATTCACGCTCGATCGCAAGGCTGTCAATAGACTGCGAGGATAGTGATAGCCGTTGTGAACTCTCGCCTGATTGGTATAGGAAGCGCGTTGGAGCAAGTCCGCCTCTCGTTCGACAATCAGAACGCGATCGAGATGCTCTTTGAGGTAGAGCGCAATTTTACACCCGAAGAATCCCCCACCAATGACAACGGCATCGTAGTCGCCGGATGCAGAAAAAGCCGGAATTTTTGCGCGATCGGATCGGCAAACCATAGAATCTGGAGAGATCGAGCGAGCTAGGGACAGAACCTACTAAGTTATCCTACCCAATCTCGTCTTTGTTACTAAGATTTCTGTCGAAAAGTAGGACCCGAAGTTCCTCAACGTGACAATTGACAAGCTATACGGGAAAGCTTTTCGGTGAGAATGCAACGGGAACGGCTTGGAAAAAGGGTAAGAAGAAGAATGTTAGCCAACACTGCCAACCAGGGTAAGCTACTGTTAGGGAAGAAAATTGGCTACGATCGTGCTGCTCTATGTCTTCCAATCCTCAGAGTTAGACTAATACCTTGCCAGATGCATATTTTAAGGAGATAGCCCCTATAGCTTAATAAAGCGCGAAGATCTTGAAACTTTTCTATCCTTACGAGCGACTCACTCTTTAGGGTAGTAGCATCAAAGAATTACGAACCCGAAGACGGCTGGCTCGATATTTAGGAGGTGGGATAAAAATGACGACGGTTTTAATTGTAGAAGATAGCAAAACTCAACGGCGGACGATCTCAAATCTGCTCAAACATAAGGGATTGACGGTGCGCGAAGCCAGCAACGGTCAAGAAGCCCTTCAAAGTATCCACAGCGATCGCCCGGATCTGATCTTGCTCGATATTATCATGCCTCAGATGAACGGCTATGAAGTTTGCCGTCGGCTCAAAGCCAATCCGAAAACCCAGGAACTGCCGGTGGTCATGTGTTCGACGAAATCCGAAGATTTCGATCGCTATTGGGGATTGAAGCAAGGTGCTGATGCGTACATTGCCAAACCCTTTCATCCCGTGGAATTGGTGGGAACGCTCAAACAGCTTTTGCGAGCGTAAGAAGGCGTGGCTTGCGATTATCGTGGCTGCGACAACCGCAGACGACGCATCAAAATACTCATCACCTCACCCTGATTCTGAGTCGGAACCAGCGGACTCCACTCCCCAACTTGGGCAAATCCCAAGCGATGTAGGGTGTGGATGGTATTAGTTACCCCAAGGGGCGAACCGATGACTAAGATTTTGACCGGTTCTGGGGGTTGGGTGGTGGACATGGTTTTCAGGTCACAAGATGCGGGATTGGGAAGAAAGTTTTCAGGCATAAGACTACAAGCGAAATGTACCGTATACGCAACAAACTCATTTTAACCGTACCGTGCCGTATACGCAACATTTACTTAAAAATCTTCCTCTGACAAAATTTGAGGCATGGGAAGAGCCGGAAAAGCACTCAAACAGGTCTTAGAGACTTACAAAATCAGTCAGAATCGATTAGCTGTAACCATGGGTGTGGGGCGATCGAACGTTCACCGTTGGGTGAACGATGTTATGGACCCGTCTGCTGAAGCAGTGTTGGACATTCGCGATGCACTTAGGGAAATTCATCCCGATGCCGCGACAGACTTCATTCGGCTGTATTTGGGTAATTCCGAGGAAAGTTAGTAGTCGTTGATTGTGCTTCGATCGAACGTCAGGAAAGATAATATAAAAAAAGTTTAGTTTAGATGACAGTTACTTTTAACGAGATTATCTCCAACTCAGAATCTAGCGAAGAATTTTTAAATCTGTTCCACGAAGTATTAGATACAAAAGTAGATGAACCCCATCGGGTAATTTTATTAGCTTGCTATAAAAATCCCGGTCTATCTCCAAAACTGAAAGATAAAACTAAACAGCGTTTAGTCCGTAAATGGCTCAATAAATATCAAAAAGGCTTTCAAAATAGAATTTCACAACGAATATCTCGTCCACCCCAAACAAAACCCGATCCCATCATCAATACAATTATCAGTAGTAGATTAACAGAATTAACAGAAGAACATCTCGAACAGATTAGCTACGCTCACCGGCTATCCATGTCAGCAGAAAATATTCAAGGATTGCTTCTCGAAGAATTTTTAGCTGAAGAGTTAGCTCACTATGGTTGGTTTTGTGGTTGGGGTGAAACTATTCGCTTTGTTGATTTTTGCAATCTAGATGGTTCTCTGTTGCAAGTCAAGAATCGTAGTAATTCTGAAAATAGTTCTTCTTCTAGAGTGAGAAGCGATCGACCAATTGAAAAATGGTATCGGATTGAAGCAAAAACAGGACAGTATAAATGGTCTTATTTTAACGATCGATATCAAACCGATCGGTTTTCTGAAGAAAATTTTATTAGCTTCGTTAAGCGAGTTCTAGCGAAAAATCTAAATGCTTTACCTGTAGAACCCAACAATCCTTGGCAATCTGTATAAAATATTTTTTAACTTAGCGACAAACACAGTTGTTCTCCAATAGAATCTTCAGAATAACCTAAAATCTCATACATCCAACTGACATCATCCGTATTTTTGTAGCGAGAGTAAGGAAAATCTTGAAAGCTTTCTGGTTGCTCTGCGCTTAAGTAGGTTTGTATCATCCGACCGACAGCTCGACCCAGAGAGTAAGGTACAGCATTTCCCACTTGCCGATATTGGTCGAGTAACTTACCTTGAATAAGCCAATCATCAGGAAACTCTTGTATCCGTTTATATTCCTGAATGCTCAGAGGTCTATCTTCTTCTGGGTGAGCTAAGTCGGTTGCTGGCATCGCCGGATGAGTTAAGAGGGTTGGAGATGGTTTATCCCAAGCTAATCTCCGGTAGAAACCTGTTTTGCCACCGCCGGCATGATAAGAACTTCCCATTGCTTCTTGGTGTAACTCGACAGGCAAGTCTCGCCAATTCTGTCCGGGTTTCAAAAGTCTGTAGTATCGAAGACGTTTTTCAGGAAACTTAACGAAGTCGTGTTCTTCCTTTGGAAGTCCTTCAAGTGCTTCTCTGAGAGTTCGCCATTTCGGTAAGCCGTACAAACCATTTTCGGAATTTGTTGGCGTGAGATATGGAAGCTTTTCTCCATCACGACTACAAGCAATAATGACTCTTTCTCGACATTGTGGCGAGCCAAAATTGGCAGTATTATATAAATTGAAGGAAATACTATAGCCAGCTTCTTTTAATTGGCGAATAATATGTAAAAGTGCTCCTCCTCTTTTTTCTTCCTGGGACAGTAAAGGATGGTTAGCTCCTCGCAGATTGTGAGGTCTGTGTTTTAAGGATGCAGATAATAATCCTCGAACATTTTCAATGACAGCAAACTTAGGTCGAAGTTCGACGATAGAATCGATGAATTTTAAGAATACGTTTCCCCGTTCGTCGTTAAATCCTCTCCGTTTACCCGCACTGCTAAACGCTTGACAGGGTGGTCCCCCAACAATCAGATCGATATCTTCGTATGAGCCTAGCCCTGCTGTTTCTCTAATTTGGGTTGCACAGTAGTCTCTAATATCTCCAATTAGAGCAATATCGGGTCTATTTTTCTCGATCGTTTTTCGAGCAGCTTTATCAACTTCGCATGAAAGTAATACTTCAATTCCCTCTCGTTCGAGACCGATATCGAGACCCATACAGCCAGAAAAGAAACTTAACGCTTTGAGAGTCGGTTTATTTGAAGTTTCTTTAATCGAAAAATTTGCCATTACTATATAGATTTTGTCTGCAAAACGATCGAGTACCATATCGTAGTACGTGCGGGAAATCTTCGCAAGTTTTCCTGGACGAATAAACCTATAAAAATCGCGCCTGCGATTCAGTAGGCGCGAATAAGATTTTATCTTCAAAAGAGATTCAGACCAGCTTCAAATCCGGGTATGCTTCCACCAGATCGTCTGCTGTGAGCGTATCGCCCTCGGCTTGCGGGGTCCACAGGACTTCCACCGCTAAGAGTCGATCGCTCGATACTCCACCCAACAGGCGCAGTACGTTCGATAAATCCTCAGCATCGTTCACCGATCGCAACTCAACTTTACCCTGCACCCCAGCAACGATCGTCACCACGATGTATTCTCCCGGTGCGTCCGCAGAAGGAACGATTTCCCCCGAGGTTTCACCCGGTAGTGCGGCGGGACTGGTTCCTTTGAGTTGAGCGTTGTAGTTGGAGAGGGTTTCGTCGGCAAACTTACTGCGTTCGGCGATCGACCACTGATTGAACTTCGCCTCGGCACTCTCCAAACGTGCCTGTTGAACCTCGGCGGTTCCGTAGGCAATATATTCCGGATGGCGCAAGAGTGCTAGGGTAGACTCTTGCAGCACCTGAGCGCGACCTCCAGCCGTACCGGTATCGGCAACGGTGGCTAATTTATCCAACTCTTTTTTCAGATCGCGTGCTTCCGCGAGCAGTCCGACTTGCACTCGGCTGACGGAAACCGTGGGGTTGGTATACTCTTCCCGATCGGCTCGATCGCCGATTTGACGGAAGCTATTGACCAAAAAATTCGCAATCGCGAAGAAAATGAGGATGCTGAACAATCCGCCGAAACCGCCACCGTAGCCGAAGAACGGAATCAGGAACGGAAAGCCGAACCCACCGCCACCGTAACCGTATCCCCCCCGTACGGGTGCGGAATAGGTGCGACTCGGCGCAGAGTAGCTGCGGCTGGGTGCTCTAAAAGACCCGCCGCCAATACGTCCCCCACTGCGTGCAGCCAATGCGCCGTCCGCTTGACTAAAAAAGAGGACAAAGACCAAACCCAGTAAAACCAGGGATTTTAAAACGGGTTGGATCGCATTCAAAAACTTTCGACCCATATAATGATGTAAATTTAACGTCAGTTTTTATCTTAACGCTCGCCCTGGTTCTGG
>NZ_JADEXN010000049.1 GCF_015207075.1 Zarconia navalis LEGE 11467 | reverse complement strand
TTGTTGTATTCAAGATCGGGGTGGAAAACACCGGAAAGGGTTCGGGGGAAAGAGGGAATCGATCGAGAATTTACTCAGCACTGCGTCTGCGAACAGTTCTACAATACTAAGAGATATTAAATCCCTTTGAGTTAAACTTCGATCGCCCTATGGCTCCTGCCGTCCTTATCGAAAACCTGCAAAAGCGCTACGGTTCCGTGGTCGCTGTCCAAAACGTTTCCTTCCAAATCGAACCGGGAGAAATTTTTGGCTTGCTCGGCCCCAACGGTGCGGGGAAAACCACCACCATTCGCTGCCTGTGTACCCTCAGTTCTCCCGATGGGGGGCGGCTGGAAGTCTCGGGAATCTCCGTTGTGGATAATCCTCGGGCAGTGCGGCGACGGCTGGGGTACGTGGCGCAGGAAGTGGCGCTCGATAAAGTGCTGACGGGACGGGAACTGCTCCAGCTTCAGGGGGCATTGTACCACCTGCCCAAAGCTGCGATCGGCGATCGAATCGAGAAAATGTTGGATTTGCTGGATTTAGGAGAATATGCCGATCGCAAAACGGGAACCTACTCCGGTGGATTGCGGAAGCGATTGGACTTAGCGGCAGGGTTGCTGCACCAACCAGACGTTTTGGTACTCGACGAACCCACCGTGGGACTCGATATCGAAACTCGGATCGCCGTGTGGGATTTCCTGCGCCAACTGCGCGAAGAAGGGACGACGATCCTGATTACCAGTCATTATCTCGAAGAAATCGATGCTCTGGCCGATCGGGTGGGGATTATCGACAACGGCAACACCATTGATGTGGGAACGCCGTCCCAGTTGAAAGATAAAGTGGGGGGCGATCGGATCACCCTGCGGATTCGGGAGTTTTCCCCCCCAGAGGAAGCGGCTAAAGCCAAAGATTTGTTGCTAAATCTGCCTTTCGTCAAAGAGGCGATCGTCAATCCCGCTCAAGGCAACTCCCTGAATTTGGTGGTGACGGCGGAAAATAACACCTTGCTTACCATCCAAGAGAAGTTGCGGGATGCAGACTTGCCCACCTTCAGCATTGCCCAATCCCGCCCCAGCCTCGATGACGTGTATCTCGCCGCCACCGGGAAAACCCTAATGGATGCGGAACTTGCAGCAGCAGGGACGCGGGATTTGAAGAAAGAGAAGAAACAGCAGATGTCAGCGAAATGATTTGCACGGGGGGCATCATTGTAGGGGCGCGCCTGCCGTATAGCCTTTCAGGGATGGCTTCGCTAACGCCCCTACCCGGTTAATTTTCTCTACCGTTAGACGATTTACCGAAAAGAGGAATGGAAGGGATACGCACCGTATCCATAGATATCCCCATCTTCTAACGCCACGCTCATATTGGTTAGCGTTGCCAGGTGAACCGGTTGTGCTACCCCAATTCCGTCGGCATCGAACATCACCTGCTGCGTGCCGCCACTGAGGGGTGTCGCGTATACCGTCGCTTGGTTTGTCGATGCTGCGTTCGTATTGAATTCGATCGTTGGATTACCGAAGTTTTCCGAGCTAAACTGGATTTTATCCTCTTGGCTGGAGCTGAAATCGGTGATAGTATCGCCCCCTTCGCTGGGGTTGTCATAGGCAAAGATATCTAAATGGTTGCCACCGGTTAGAACATCCGTTCCCGCACCACCAGAGATGATATCCTCACCATCACCACCATCGATAGTTTGAGCTTCTGCTTTACCGATGATGCGATCGTTTCCTCGGGTTCCAAAGAGTTCTCCCACATCGTTTCTCGAAAGTAGGCTTGCTTCACCATCACCGCCAATAAGATCGGAACTCAGACGAATAATTCCTGGTGTCGCCAGGGCATCTGGTGTATTGAAATTGCCCAAAGTAATCATGCCATCGCGGGTTACAATTTCGAGATCGATATCGGTATACCGCACGTCGAGAATTCCACCATGATGAGGTTCGGAACCTTCGTGAGCTTCGATGTACAAAACCTCAGAGTAAAAATAAGGATCGAACGAAGGTCCAGAATTAAACTCGAATAAAGGATTCGCTCTAAAATTTGGAATTGTGGCAGTCGTCTCCAGATCTCCAATATTGAAAACACCCGAACTTTGGAACTGAACCGATCCAGAACCCCCGATACCATCAAATCCATCGGAGAGAAACACGGTCATACCATTTTGTATGTAAATGTCGCTATTAACGGTTAAATCTCCACCGGCTTCTACAATTAAGTTGCCGTGTAATGTGAAATCATTGGATAATGTAGCTTGATTTGTAAACTTAGCTGTCGTTTTTAGTTCTTGAGGTAGTTGAGGATTCAAACCGGTAAATGTAGTAACTTCTGCCTGCCATGCATTACCGTGCCAGGTATTATCGATGAGGTCACCACCAATCGTAATTCCATCGGTGAAATAGAAAGAAGGAGAGGAGTAGCCGAAGTTCGACTGAACACTTCCACCATTCGTAATGGTGACATTCCCATTGATGTAGGTTTCGCTGCTAAAAGCCGTAGAACTCTCAATTTCTACATTTTGAAAGTGAGATTGACCGGGGTTAGGTCCAGGGTTTTCCAGTTTGGGAAAGTAGGAATCATCATGAAAAACAACCGTATGCGTTCCAGATGCCTCGAAAAACTCCAAATGGGAAAATGCCCAATCGGGATCTAACTTCAAAAAGCCGGCAGTGAGCTGACTGATTTCTGGCTTGTCAAGCTCGAACTCTCCGAAGACCTCTAACACATCATCGGGATCGTCCATGACCAGACCCGCGTTGTAATGAGTTCGGAAGTTGTCAACCGAGACTTCATTACCACCCAAACGCAAGATTGGCTCTATGCGATCGTAATTCTCATCGACAAGACCGCGCTCGCTCACAATCAAATCGCCATCTAGAGTAAAACTACTCTCAAAGGTAGTATCGCCAATCACTTCAATCTGAGTCTCCAGATGCTCTGGAAAACTGACATTTCCACCCGGAACTACAGTTTCAAGAATTTGCCAAGCATCACTAGCTAGCTCGGGATAGGGAGAGGTTAAATTGACTAAGCTGCCACGGAGAAATACTCGCGAGCCATACACCGATCCATTCCTTAGTGTTAACGTGTCGCTGATAACAACATTACCAAGAGTGATACCAGCCGGATTATCGATTTCTAAGTTGTGGAAAGTTGGCAACTCATCAATATCTTCAAAGGAGCTTAGATACGATTGAAGATGTTTGTATTCTGAACCTTTGAGAACAACTTCGTGAGTTCCAGAAGCCTGTAGAGATATATCATAGTCATCGTCGAAATCTGAAGTGAATACATTGATAACACCTGCTGTTAAACGAATGTCAGCAGGGTAGAACGGATCTTGACGTTCCATGGAGAAGCT
Organism: Zarconia navalis LEGE 11467; assembly: GCF_015207075.1. Lineage (GTDB taxonomy): Bacteria > Cyanobacteriota > Cyanobacteriia > Cyanobacteriales > Geitlerinemataceae > Zarconia > Zarconia navalis. The sequence goes on along the minus strand of NZ_JADEXN010000049.1, from coordinate 11,835 downwards.
ACCAGCGTTGAGAATATCGTTGGTATCATTCATCACCAGGTTTTCTGGTAAACCCGCATCAACATGACCCAGGACGGTCACTTCTTGTCCATTGATATCAAATACAGGTCGTCCATACCAGTTATATCCTTTGGTATCTAAAGTCAGGTCACCATTAATAGTGGTTTCCCCAATCACTCTGACATTGGCAGTTTCTGAGGGTTCAGTCGGATGAACTAATACACTTGGTAGTATTCCCTGTATTGTGACATCGTTTCCTTCAACGAAAATACCTGCATCGTAATTGTATTCGCTGGCGAGAATCGATCCGTACGCATCAATATTACCGAAGGTTATCAGAACAAAGTCAGCAACATTTATATTGGCTCCCTCTTCAACTAACACATTTCTTACGATTGCATCTCTTGTAAGAACGGGTTGATGAATTGCCGAAGCGGGAATCAAGACATCCTGATTCTCAGTGGGAACTATTCCAAATTCCCAGTTTTTTGGATTCGACCAGTTGGTTGGATCGGTTGGATCGCCTCCAATCCAGCGAATTTCCGAGGGGATGACAGTAATCTCGATCGAGCCAGTATTGCTATCTATCCCATCACTCACGGTGTAAGTCACCCGATCGATTCCGGTAAACTCTGCATTCGGCGTATACGTCACCGTCGTACCATCTGTCGTCACCGTACCGTTGCTGGCACTTTCTTCGTCCACTGTCACCGTCAGCGCATCCCCATCGGGATCGGTATCGTTATTGAGGACGGAAATCTCGATCGCCGTGTTGAATTCGGCGGTGGCAATATCATCCCTCACAGTGGGAGGTTGGTTTTCGGGAACTGGATCGGGTGGCGGATCGGCCGGTGGCGGTGTGTCGGGAACCGGATCGGGAGTATTGTTCGTGGGTGGGGTTTCCGGTTCGGGATCGAGGTTTTCTGTCGGCGCTTCCGGTTCTAGCGTGGTATCTGGATTCTCCGTTGGCGTTCCCGGTTCCGGTTCGGGTTCGGTTACAGGGATATCCGGTGTATCCTCGTTCTCTTCCGGGGTTTCCGTCGCTGGCGGTGCGATCGGGTCTGGAGTCGGTTCGGGGTTAGACGACTGGAAATTCTGCGGGGTTAAAGTGGCACTATCCACTCCTGGCAATACCAGTAAAGCCTTACCCGATCGCCCGTCGCGAACCACTGTCCCCCCAGAACCATCCGGCTCGAAAACCAACTCTGCAAAGGTCGTCCCGTCGGGAAGTCGAACGGCATCTTCGCTAGGCTGAAAGTCGGTAATCGTATCGAGTGCGGCCCGGCTGCTTTCTTCGAGGACGATGACATCGCGACCGTCACCCCCAGTTATCGTATCGGCTCCAACATCACCGTAAATCGTGTCGTCGCCTTTATCGCCTTCAAGATGGTCGTTTCCCTTACCGCCAAAAATGGCATCATTTCCTTGGCCACCGAATAGAACGTCGTTACCGGAATTTCCAAATAAGGAATCGTTGCCAATTCCACCAAAAACCAAGTCGTTTCCGCCACCTCCGAGAACGACATCATTACCATCGTTCCCCAAAATAACATCATCACCTTGGTTTCCCGAGAGTTCGTCGTCGTCTTTGCCGCCTTCTAGCGTATCGTTACTCTTACCGCCGTATAGACTGTCTCTACCTGCATTGCCAAAAAGAACGTCGTCGTCATCGTTACCCCAAATTAGATCGTCGCCATCCAAACCGATAACGGTATCGAGTCCGTGACGACCCATTAATGTATCGCGATCGAGACTACCAACGAGAAAGTTGTTAGTCGCATCACCTCGTAAATTTAAACCCGGCATAGTTCTGACCCAAATTCGATCGATATTTCAAGTCACGTACTGGTAAAACATTGCTAAAGTTGCCAAATAGTTTTTTAGAAAAAGCTGAAACTTAAAAATATTAACAAACTTTTCTAAATTCCTATCTTTACAAATTTAAATTTGTCTACCTAGTACGAGAACCTATTATCGATCGACATCATCCTAATGCTTTTGACGATCCGAACTTCCGTGCGGCTATTGAGACAACAGGTCGTCAGAAGCTTATCCTAGCAGGCTGTACCTTTGATTATTGCTGTGCTTTACCTGCTCTCAATCTATCAGCAGAAGGCTATGACGTATACGCTGTTGTTGATGCTTCGAGAAAAGGAAGAGAGTGTCTAGCGCTTCTCAATTACATGAGAGATGAGTCGCAAGAGGTAATCTTTTGCTTTTAATATCTCCAGTTTGAGATTTCCCACTTCACGCGCATGAGAACCGCTATTTACAAGGTATTCAAAAAATAGAAAGCTTCACAAAAATAAAGCAGTCTTACTGACGATCGATTTTCACAAAAAGTTAGCTCCAATTCTAAAACGTATTTCCTGAAAATTGGCTCAGTTTTCGAGCATCTTCTGTTAGGACTTCCTTTAACGATTCATAAGTCGATTGGCTCAAAATCGGCTTAGAAATTTTGTTATCTACTAATTCCGGCTTCATCAGAGAAACAGCTTTCGCAAAGACTCTTCCTCCTGGTAACTTCGAGAGTTTCAATCTCAAATCTGTCGGCTGTTTTTTCGTTGCTGACTCGTGAGCGGTTTGTAAAAATTGCGGATCGGAAAATTGTTCATCGATATTGAGAAACTTGAATATCTTTTGCAATGTATGAATGCGATCGCGATATAAATCCTCTTGAGGAATAATCAGGATACTCGATGCTGGATAATATTCTAAATAGCGTTCGAGTTGCATAAAATACAAACTGGTATTGATGTAGTTATTGTCTCGAACATCCGCCAGCGCCTCATCAATACTTCGCTTTTCCAAACCGCGTGCCACTCGATGAACGTAATGAGAGATAATACGCTTAATCGGATCGCGAACCACGTAGATCAGTTTCGCCTCGGGAATCAGGCGATGCATTCGCTCCGGAACGCCCTCAAATAAATGGCATTTGGTATAATTTGGAGAAGATTCGCCGCGAATCTCCGTCGGCACTTTAAAATTCGATTTGTACCAATCTTTCCCTTTTTGCCAATTGAACTTCTCCACAAAAAAGTCGAGTTCTTTCAACTGCGACATCGAAATTTGCGGGTGTAGCGAGAGGTAATCGTGCAAACTGGTTGTCCCGCATTTCATCGCACCGATGACAACAAGATTGGGTAAGTAAGTTTTCGTGGTTTGTAATAGCATCTCAATAACCTGGGTACGTTTTGATCTTGAAAGGCGATTGACCATCGCCTTTCAAACTTTCCAATCCAAACCTCTGAAGGTTTACAGCCGTTTGCACCAATGCAGATGACATTAAAATTCGTGGGTAGGTGGGCTGTTGGAATAACAAGGAGCAATTCGTACTTCCGATGGAAAAACGGCCCAGCCAACCCTATACTTTCACATCCAAAAGTCCGATCTTCTAACTCAGATCCAATGGGGATAAATCCGCAATATAAACCCGGCGCGTACCATCGGGACAGGCATTAAACGCAATCCGTCGAAATTGTCGATCCCACGCCGGATGGGGATCGACGCGCAACTGTCCTTTCGGGCCGCGATAGGGCGGAGTCGTGCGAATGCGCACCAAGGTTCGTTCTTCCCCCGACTCCACGTTAACCCAGCGAATGGGGGTCGTCCCGTCGCCAAAAGATACCGATTCGTGAGGGTAGGCATCCGTCAAAATACACGTGCCGTTGGGATGCAATGTCGGGTGCCCGGAACCGGAAATTGCCCGCGTCACGGCTCGATATTGGCTGCCGTCATATCGAACTTTAATAAACCGCAACCCCTGACGGTACATATTCAAATTCATGATGATGGTTTCCCCGTCAGGACACCAATTGGGGTGATGGCCGCCTTTGCCCCATTCCGAGTTGGGAATTGCCAAACGGATATCGGAACCATCGGCTTTCATCGTCACCAAGTTCAGTTTCAGCTTGTGCTTTTTGCGCAAGCGTCGCAGCAGGGGAATCGGTTTGAGGAAGTTGAAAGAAAAAGCTTTGCGAGGCAGCCACCGCAAGACGAACATCAATCGATCGCCTTGGGGATTCCATTTAACGTGAAACCCGTAGAAATCGCCCTTTTGATATTCCGCCAGATCCAATTGCGGGGCGATCGCATCCACCACGTCCCGAATCGAAACCAACAGCTTGCACTTGCCAGTTTCGGTGTTGGTGAGATAGATACCATCGTTATCCGATGCGCCGCGATTGATGGGAACCTCGGAGGGGGGAACGATAACGCCGTACCCGGCCTGAGTCGCCCCGATGCGCGATAAGCAGGGACTCACCGCCTGTTTGCCATCCGGGGAAATCATATACACCGTACCATCGAGGAGTTGACGATCGCCCGAAAAGGGATCGAGTTTCACTCCAAACGCCCGCCAGGTTCGCACGTCAACATCGTTATAAAAAAGCTGGGTGTCGTCGGTTCCCCACTGAACCTGCGCCCCGAGTTGGGTATCCCATCCCCGCGTTTCGGCAACGATGCGAGATTCCCCCGTCTCCAAATCCACCAAAATCACCTCAGCTTTGTCCCCCGCTTGGGGCAAGCGATCCTCAAAAGGAAAGCGCGTCACCGCCAAATATCGTCCCGACGGACTGAAGGGAGAGGTATCGAAGAAACGATGGATAACACCATCCAAATTGGGCGTGGCGCACCAAACTCGAACGGCAGGATCGAATTGGGTATAGCGAGGAAAATGCTGGGTAAGAGTCTGAGTCATAGGAAATCAGTTCGATACAAAAGGGCAGTAAATCTCGACATTGCGATCGCCTCAAATCACTGAAGAAAACTAAAAACGATCGACTCACAACGATGAACGGAATGTCCCTAATTTTGGACGAGTCCGTCATGTATCCGATGAGATCCGTATAAATAACAAATAACTGAAGATGGTGGATGATGCCCCTACGCTCGCGCGCTGTCGCGGTATCTCTTGGGTCGTCACCCACTGTTATAGCATCGCCGAATCGATGGGTAGGCGATCGATGGTCTCTAACATATTCTCCTAAAACGACAACGATCGCGATCGCAGCCTCGAAAAAACCAGCAGCAATAATGGGAGTAGAGCAGCGACCCGCTCGGCAGACGACATTTGACTAGCCACCCATACCGCATTCATTTGCGGACTACCCCAACTCTGGGGCGTTAACGATCCCTTGACACTTTCATCGTCTAGTCAAACACCATCGTCTGCCCAGATGCCGATAACCGCTCTGTCGCGGCTCGATCGAGCACTTCCCATTTCCAGCCCCTGTCTCGATTTCAAAATTCTGGGAAGAAGCTCGGTGTCTAACGATATCGGGGTGAGTGCCACTATCAAATTATCTGCTCGGTATCGCCCATGAGTCTCAAACAAAAAGCTGTTAAAGGAGTCGTTTGGTCCGTCATCCAGAAGCTGGGCGGACAAACGATTTCTTTTCTTGTGTTCTTTCTCCTCGCCCGCTTGCTCGACCCTACAGACTTTGGTTTGGTCGCCATGGCAAGCGTTTATCTGGCATTCTTACAAGTTTTCGTCGATCAAGGATTTGCCGAAGCGATCGTCCAACGCAAAAACCTAGAACGCGAGCATCTCGATACCGCCTTCTGGATTAGTGTTGGCAGCAGTGCGATCCTCATGGGTTTGACCATGGTCATTGCCGGCCCCATCGCCCACAAGTTCAAATCTCCCGGACTCACCTCAGAACTGACATTAGTCATTCGCTGGCTGTCTGTGGGCTTCGTGTTTTCTGCCCTCAATAGCGTTCAGCAAGCCTTATTTCGCCGCAACCTAGCCTTCAAATCCCTCGCCATGCGATCGCTTCTGGCTACCCTTGTGGGGGGAACTGTCGGCGTGACGATGGCAATTTCCGGCTTTGGCGTGTGGAGTTTGGTCGGCCAGCAAATCGTCAACGGCACCGTGGGCATTATCGTTCTGTGGAAAGCGAGCGATTGGCGACCGGGTTTTCGAGTTTCTGCGAGCCATTTCAAAGACCTATTCGGTTTCAGTGCCAGCATTTTAGGATTCAACGTCCTCAACTTTTTCAATCGTCGAGCCGACGACTTCTTAATTGGCTACTTCCTCGGGCCCGCAGCACTGGGTTACTACACCGTCGCCTATCGCATTCTGCTGATGGTCACCGATCTGATGAGAACCCTCTCCAAGGTGGCACTGCCAGCGTTCGCGCAACTCCAGGAAGAACCGGAACGGTTGCGGCGAGCTTATTACAAAGCCATCCAGCTCACGAGCTTAATCGCGATACCGACCTTCTGCGGACTCGCAGCACTCGCCCCGGAACTCCTACCGAGTTTGTTCGGCACTCAGTGGACTGACAGCATCCGCATCATGCAAATTCTCGCCTTTATCGGCATCGTCCACGCCCTGAACAATATCAGCGTCAATACCATTAAGGCCATGGGCAAGCCGGACTGGATTTTGAAAGTGAACGTTGTCAACGCCGTTCTCAACGTCACCGCTTTCGTCATCGTCGTCAAATACGGGGTTTGGGCCGTGGCTACCGCCTACGTCATTCGCGGTTATCTCATTCCGCTACCCACATTTATTTTGATGGCACGCAAGCTCATCAATACTAAAATCTCGACTTACCTGCGTCAGTGTCGGACACCAATTTTGGGTTCGATGGCAACGGTGGCGGTGATGCTGGGGGCGAAGTCGGTACTCGAAGCTTGGCTGGATATTTATGGATTGCTCGTCGTCTGTGGTGTTCTCGGTGCGGTGACTTACATCGGGTTCATTTGGCTGGCCGAACCCCCGCTATTTCCACAACTGGTGGGATTGGTGAAGTTGGCGACATCGAAGAAGAAAAAGAAACTCGACCCCCAAGGTTTATCGTGAGGAGGACATTAAGAATGGATCGCAATATTCAAGGGCGTATTTTTTTGGTGGGATGTCCTCGTTCGGGGACGACGCTTTTGCAAAGTTTGTTGGCTGCTCACCCGCAAATTGCCTCGTTTCCAGAATCTCATTTTTTTACCAGTTTGGAACCGTCGAAGGCTTGGATTCGCCAACTGGAGTTGGGTTTAGCGTCCGGTAAGCGGGCGAAATCTCGGTTCTTGGAGTTTTTGAAGATTTTGAATCAAGAGCAGATGCAGTCTTATCTGCCAGGATTTGCCCCGTTTATGCAGCAATACACCGCTGCATTCGTTCGAGTACTCGATACCCTGACTCTCGAACAGGGCAAAAGTTGGTGGTTGGAGAAAACCCCCGGACATCTCCAATGCATCGATTTAATCGAGAAGCAGGTTCCGGAGGCGCAATTCTTGCATATCGTTCGCAATGGGACGGATGTGGTGGCGTCGATTTACGATGTGGCAAACCACCATCACTCTGAAGGTTGGCTCGAACCGGGAAATCTGGATAAATGTATCGATCGCTGGATCGCATCAATGGAAATTACCCAGCAATACGCAGCCCGGCCCCATCATACCGTGGTGCGATACGAAGCACTGGTGGAAAATTCTCAAGAGGTATTGAAAGATTTGTGCGAGGCGATCGAAATTGAATTCGATCCGATGATGCTTCAAGGATATCGCGCTGCGGCAAAACAAGTGGTACGTCAAGACGAAACCTGGAAAGCTTCTGCCGAGCAACCTATCCACAACGCTAACGGCAAAAAGTTCTATAAGGTGTTCGATGAAGCTCAACGAGAACACATTCTAGCCAAACTATCTCAAGTCGATCTCGATCGATTGTGTGTGGCACGAGCGGGTTAAACCCCGGTAAGTAAGGACGTGTAGGGTCGTCAGTTTGTCAGTTGGAGCTTAGGAACTCGTGCTCGTCATCCAATTATCGACTCCGCCTATTTGAGTTCTTCGAGAACAATTACATTACAAGAGTGCAATTTCTGCCGATCCAGTTGAAATTGCACTCTTTAATTTTTCTCGAGGCAATTACAGATGCTTTAGCTTCTTGAAAAAATAGTTAGGATTTTTCTTGACGAGTTCGTATCGCTCGGATTCAAGAACTTCAGTAATCACCTGTTTGACTTCCCACTGAGTTCCATCCGCCGAATCATCGAATAAAAGAAATCCCCCAACTTCTAACAATCGATCGACATTATAGAAATCTCGACGAACGAAATCGTATTGGTGGTTGCCGTCAATAAAAGCAAAACTAATCGAACCGCCTAATTGGATCGATCGACCGAATATATCGGTGAGTTGCGAACCATGTATCCACTCAGCAAAAAAGTCATCAGAAAAAAGCTCGATCGCGTAAGGTAAATCTTGTCCGCTAAAAAACTTGACGTTGCGGATAAAGCTTTCCCTGACAAACTCTTTGTAATCGCTGTGTTTGAGATAAGGATGTCCGCCTAAAAAATCTTTTTTCTCTGCTCCCTCAAAATTCCAAGCATCGCTGCAAAATAGTTTGTTTTTGACATTCTTCTTGAGCTTAAAGTAAGAAATAAGATTAGTGGACAAGCCGCAAAAAGATCCAATCTCTATCATTGGAGATGAGCTGGGAAGATGAGAAATTGCATAATTAAAACACCAAAGATTTCCTTTTTCAAACATTCCTGGATTTGCTCGGAATAGCCAGTTGATGAAATTGTCTGAAATAACTTCGATCTGCAATCGATCGATTGCTCGTTTAAAGCCGTCAATCACCTTGCTCATATTTTTGTTTAGGTCAGTTTCCATTTTCTTTGTTTGAGAGTTTGTGTAATGTGACTACTAGAAATCATTTACGAAAATATACTGAATACTCTACATAAAAATTCTTACGTAAGATTTCACGATTGATTTAATGTGAAATGAATAGAAGATAAATCGTTTTTTTATACCCGAATAAAGTTTTTCAAACACCGCACATACTTTTTTTCTAACATATAATAGAGTTGAGGGCTAAAATCAATCGAATATATTTGCACAATTCGTTATATGTATCTACCAAACGGCAATAAGATTGCCTTATAAAAAATATTCGGAACCCAAAAGGAATTAAATATGTCGCAAAACGTAAATCCTTTCGTTTCTGTTATCATTCCAGTTTTTAATGATGTTGAAGCTTTAGAAACCTGTTTGAGATTACTGGAAGAGCAAACATATCCTCGCGAGTCATACGAAGTTATCGCGATCGATAATCATTCGGAAGAGGATATAAAAGCAGTGGTCGATCGCTTCGAGGGAATGGTTTACGGCTACGAATCTTGTCCTGGTTCTTATATTGCTCGCAATCGTGGTATTTCTATGGCTAAAGGTGAAATTATCGCCTTTACCGACTCCGATTGCATTCCGAATCCCGATTGGATCGAGCAAGGTGTTTCTTATTTAACAAAGACTCCCAACTGTGGCTTAGTCGCTGGAGCGATCGAAACCTGTTTCAATAATCCCGATCGACCCACAGCGGTTGAATTATACGATAAAATTCTCGCCTTTCCTCAAAAGAACTATCTAGAGAAAACCCACTTCGGGGTTACAGCAAATCTTTTTACCTTCAAACGGGTTATCGAAGCCGTTGGCGCTTTTGATGAAGCGCTCAAGTCCGGTGGTGACTACGAATGGGGACAGCGGGTTCACAAAGCTGGATACCAACAAGTCTACGGCGAGAATGCCCGCCTCTCGCACCCAGCCCGATCGAGCTTTTCTCAACTGTCAAAGAAAATCGGTCGTGTGGTAAAAGGACAGTACGACTTGCAGGAAAAAGCAGCATATACAAAACAAAAATTTGTTCGAGAAGCTATAAAAGATTTAATTCCTCCGGTTAAGTTTGCTGTTGGTTTGTATCAAAAGAATAAGGAACTCACCCATCTTCAAAAGCTGCAAGTGACCTACATTCGTTTTTTGTTTAAATACAAACGAGCTTGGGAGCGGATGAAGTTACTCTTTGCCATCTAGCCTCAATTTTGTCCCCTATCGAACTATCGAACGATCGTGAAAATTCTCCATTTAAGCCGAGATACCGGAAGTGGGGCAGGACGCGGAGCTTACTGGCTGCATAATGCCCTCACTCAAGCAGGTATCGAGTCCAAAGTTCTAGTTGCCCGAAAGACCATCAACGACCCCGATGTTTTCGGATTAGAAGGTAAATCTAGCAAAATCATCAATAAAGTTCGAGACAAACTCGACAAACTCCCTCTCGCACTTTATCCCGACAAAGAGTCGTATATTTTTTCGCCTGCTTGGATCGCTCAAAACGTTAGCGATCGCATCGAAAATTTGGATCCCGATTTAATCAACCTGCACTGGGTTTGCGGCGGCTTTTTAAAACCCGAAAGCCTGCTCCAATTCAATCGTCCGATGGTTTGGACGTTGCGGGATATGTGGGCTTTTTCTGGCGGCTGCCACTATGCCGGAGACTGCACGAAATACGAACAGTCTTGCGGTGCCTGTCCCCAACTCGGATCGACCCGAGACGACGATTTATCCCGTCAAGTTTGGCAGCGCAAACAAAAAGCGTGGGCGAATTTAGATATTACCTTAGTCGCCATCAGCCATTGGGTGGCCGATTGCGCCAGACGTAGCGAATTATTCAAAGATCGACGCATTGAAGTGATTCACAACGCCCTCGATCCCGCTGTTTATCAACCGAAACCGAAAACCCATTCTCGCACTCAACTCAACTTACCCACCGACAAAAAGCTGGTTTTATATGGGGCGATGAATGGAGTTGGAGACAAGCGCAAAGGGTTTGAATATCTCGCCGCCGCCTTGAAGAAGTTAGGCAGCAGCAATTTAAAAAGCGAGATAGAAGCCGTCGTCATCGGTTCGGCAAAACCCGAAAACGCGCCAGATACAGGTCTGAAAACCCACTATCTCGGACGTATCGACGACAACGACGTTCTGGCCCAAATTTATTCCGCTGCCGATGTCACGGTGGTTCCCTCCATCCAGGAAGGGTTCGGCAAAGTGGCGATCGAATCCCTCGCCTGCGGAACCCCTGTGGTGTCCTTCGATTCCACCGGACTCAAAGATATCGTCGAACATCAACAAAACGGCTATCGCGCCCGATGTTTCAGTGCCGAAGATTTAGCCGAGGGAATTGCGTGGGTGGTGGAAGACGATCGCCGCTGGCAAAAGTTGTCGGTGCGATCTCGCCAGAAAGTCGAAGAAGAATTCACCCTCGAAGTCCACGCGCGCGCCTACCTGAAGCTCTACGAAGAGATTTTACAACCCGCCCAACCCGTCACGGTCTAAAAAACCCTCATTAAACCTCGATCGCGTACCCAAGGATGCAAAAACGATGACGAATTCCGTATATATCATCATTCCCGTTTTCAACCGTAAAGAAACGACCCTCGCCTGTTTGGCAAGATTGCAAACCACCGGAGATCTCCAGCGATATCGCGTCGTCGTCGTCGATGACGGTTCTACCGATGGGACGGCAAAGGCAATCGAGCAACAGTATCCCAATGTCGATATATTGACCGGAGACGGCAACCTGTGGTGGACGGGAGCGATCGCCAAAGGAATGCAGTACGCCTACGACAAAGGCGCGGACTACTGCTTCTGGCTTAACGACGACTGCACCCCCGATGCCGGTGCGCTACCGCGTCTGGTGCAGTTTATGGCCCAAAATCCCGGCACGATCGCCGCCCCCGCCTGCTACAATCCCGAAGCCGACAAAATCGATCGTAACGGCTTCAAAGGTCGGCAGTCCTGCGCCGCTGTTCCCGGCGAACTGGTTTGGGTGGATGGAACCTGCGGCTGGTGCGTCGGTATTCCCCGCGCCGTCATCAGCAAAATCGGCGTTCCCGACGCTCGCAAATTTCCCCAATATTCCGGGGACGACACCTACACCCTACGAGCCACCCGCGCCGGATTCAAAGTGTGTTTAGTCGGAGATGCCCGCGCCACCCTCGCTTCGGGCGTGCGCGTCACCCACAATTTCGAGCATTTCCAGCGATCGGAGCATAC
>NZ_JADEXN010000048.1 GCF_015207075.1 Zarconia navalis LEGE 11467 | reverse complement strand
AATTTGATGCAGTCTGGGAATTAACTTCTTATTTCCCGTACTGCTGATTCCCCGAATCAATACCTGTTGGGTTCGATCTTCGATATTCGATTGCCAAAATTTCTCGCAAGCTTTTTGCAGGACGGAATCAGAACTCTTGGCATTTTCTGCTGCCACACAGGTCAGTGCGAACAGTTCTTCACTACTTGCGTTTAATAGAGGGCGCAGCTCGTCGTCGGAGATTGGCTTGCGGCTCGCGAGCAGAGATGCCAGGGCGATCGATTGAAGGGTTTCTCGGGGCGATTTGAGCCGATCTCGCAAATAATCGGAGATGCCGATATCTTTGACCGAACTCAGTAGCTCGATGGTAGCCACCTGTAGTTTGGTCTCGTCTTCAAAAGGCAAACGCTCGATTTCGATGATAAATCGACTCGGTCGATCGATCCGGGCAGCCAACTGCAATCCTAACAGTCGATCGGCTCGAGTCTCACTTTGAAGCAGTTGGCTGATTTGAGGAGCATAGTTATCAGGAAGTCGATCTAACCCTTCGCTCACATCGTTAAGGCGTACGGAACCCGCTCGCAGCATCGCAAGCAGAGACTTGAGGTAACTTTGGCTGACCCAGTGGCGCACCAGCCAAAATAAAGCGGCTAAAATCGTCCCGAGTAAAATTGTTTTGGAATGTCCGAGAAAAGATTCGCAAATCCATAACAGCACACCGGCTAAAGCCAGACCGAGGGAATAAAACAAGCCATCCACCAAGGAGCGAACTCGTCCGACGAAGCTGGCAGGAATCGCATTAAAATTGAGTGTATAAATGGGCTGGTTAATCGCTGTTTCCCAGGCGGCGTTATTAAAATTCAATCCGATGGCAACGGGCAGATTTCCACTGAGACTCAAGGCAATAAATCCAAGCAAAGTGGTAATAGGATAAATTGGATTCATGCCAACAACTCCCAAATGCTTAATACCAGGTCTCGTCACAAAATACAGTAGCAATAATTGCAAAATATCGCTAACAGCGCGAAAAAGTCCGAGAAAATGAGTTAGCTCTCTTTCTGTTGTAAAATTTTGGGAGTAAATCCGAAAATACTCGAACTCGGCCAAGCTGTAGAGAATGACCCATAAAATAATACTTGTAATCAGAAAATCAATAATCGGATAGCGTTTTCGCAGCAGCGGCAATACTTTCAGGTTATCAACCAAGGCACTGTTAGATTTTGCCTTCAGGTGAGAACCTTCTATCGGCTCTTCAGAACTTTCGAGATACGACAATTGAGCGATAACCAGACCGTAGAGTAATGGTAAAACCAGCAGCATATCCTCTGAGGAGAATCGATTCGCTAAGACCATCGTCAACCCCCCTCCGAGTAGTCCTCCCACACCCTGTGCCATGGTCAAGTAAGTAACATAATGGTTATACTCTCGAGACGTAAAATAGTCTGATATCGAACTAGGTAAAAGAATATCGAGATGCAGTCGCCATTGAAAGTAAAATCCAATGTAAATGGCATAGTATACTAGCAACAATTGTGATTCGATCGCAGTTCTGAAAACCGCAACAAGTAAAATGCCTCCCAATAATAAATAAGTAAAAATACGGGAATGACTGTACCGATCGACAACTTGTGAAAACCCAGTATAAAGCGGGACTGACACTAAACCAATGGCAATATAAGATAGAGGTAACCCCTCGGCACCTGCGTGGTAAATAAACAAGGAGCTAGCTAGCGTATAAGCAAATACATTTAGCGCCATAATAGAAATCGAAAGACCCAAAAAGTGAGTGTTTCGATTTATCTTTGCGCGCACGAAGCTAAGCATTTGCTTGACCGATCGATTTTGTATCATTAATTGACTAACCCTTTAGCAGTTTTACAGTCACCCTAACCTCAAAAAAAACGAAATCAGAACAGGAGAACCCACAGAATATGACCGATTGTAATCATTCCCATCTTCTGGTTCGGGATATCGAGCCTAAAGGGAAAGGAGTCTTTGCCGCTCGCAATTTTTCTAAAGGAGAAACCGTCGCGAGCGGTCGCAAAGTTCGGATTTTGCCCCAGAGAACGCCACACTCGATCCAGATGGATTTCGATCTTCACGTATTAATTGACGAACCTGCCGTTTTAATTAACCATTGCTGTCAACCCAATACTGGAGTTCGGAACAACCCGTGGGGAGGTTACGATTTCGTGGCTCTTATAGACATTGCTGCGGGAGATGAAATTACTTTTGACTACGAAACAACAGAAACGGAATTTTCTGCAAAATTTCAATCGGCTTGTAACGTTTCTGAATGTCGGAAACAGTTATGCGGTTTTTTCCATCTTCCGACCGAAGTACAAAAAAGCTACGGAGAGTTTATTGCAGATTATCTAAAAGCCAAGGCTCGAAACTAGACGCTTGGCTTTCGTGTTGCTAATTTTTGGGTTGTATTTTCACTCTTCATCCAAAACTCACCAGTTTAAAAGTCCGTCCAATCGATCGAACGTTGAAGGAACATCTAGTAATATTCGGCTCGGGTTTCCGATTCGACGGTATAACGATGTCATGATGGATGTCTAAATCTCCTGGACTCGCTCCTTACTCATACAAATATTTGGCAAGAGGATCCGGATCTTTCACCGCTTGCCTTTCCTCCAACCCAGTGACTCGGTCGGATTTCCCAGACCGTATCAATTCGGTGAAGCCGCACCCATCGAATTACAAATCAGTTCGCGATAAAAATACCTCGATGCACATTCCCAACCCAAAAAAACCAAACGAAACCAGTTGAGATTGCCAGATTGCAGAGGGTCGATGACCCCTTGGAAACTCTCGATCGCCAGTTCGATCGTCCATCTTTAACCACTTTCCCCCATGCACCCAGCCAACGCGAGTACCGAGTTGGGAATATTCTGTTTCAACTTCTTGGTAAATCTGCTTTTGGACGCTGAAGCCAAAGCGTCCCTCACTCAAATCGATCCACAGTCGATCGATCGTCTGCAGAGCGGTGCTGGGGAACATCTCGAAATCTTCAAGCTCGAAATAGCCTCGCTTGCGAGCACCCACGATCTGTAACATCAACCGCCAAGTTTCTCGGTCGGCTTCTTCGTACTTCTTTTTTTCAAGATAATCCCGAAGCTTCCCATACTCATCCACTTCTTCGATGACGGCTTTGGGATCGTCAATATTTGAAATTGGAGCCAGAGGCGAAACGGCGATCGATGCTTCGGAATTATCTAGAGATTGACGAGAATTGGCATCCTGGATATTCAGATCCGCTTGCTGAGAGTGTCGCTTCCACGCCATCCACCCCCATCGGGCTATTGCAGCGATCGCAACGATCGCCATCCCTAAGCTTATCCATTCCATTGCGCACTCCAGGTCTTAAACCCAAGATAATATTGAAGCTTGAAGGGGCAGATACACATCCTGACTCGCCATCATCAGTCATTCCCACAGATAAGCGCCAGGGTTGACACTCGTACCGCTCTTTCGACTTTGAAAGTGATTAGTTACCAGCCTAGAGCCTATCGTATTGTTTGAGAATCCGTGTATTTTCTTGAATTCACTTATTCTAATCTATGAATTGCGTTTACGTAATTGCACTGATGCGATCGACGCGACTCAAATCGGTACGGTGGATCGCAATAGCGTTTTTGTGCTTTGTCCTCATTTAGAAAATTTTCCCACGCACATTAGAGGTCATCAAAACCATCGGCATTCTAGCCATCGAGCGACGAATACTCGACCGGCATTGAACCGACTGGGAGCGTAGAAGATCCGATCGTCCGCTCTAGTAAATCGAAAAACCTGTTAACTAAAGTTTAGAAGGATTCAGACACCGTTTCGCAACCATCAGGGGGTCGAAAAATCTTGTTCGACCCCCTGAATCTCGATCGCCGCTCACAACACTTCGACCGGTTTTCGATCGGTTTGTTCCTGAGTGTTTCACACCAGTGCAGTTCGTTCTTTCGGAGGAATGTAAGGGCGATCGTGCATCCCAACATAGAGCTGTGCCGGTCGAAAAATCCGGTTTTCTCCGAGTTGCTCTTTCCAGTGCGCCAGCCAACCCGCCACCCGCGCAATGGCAAAAATTGACGTAAACATATCCGTAGGAATGCCTAGTTTTCGATACACTAAACCCGAGTAGAAATCAACGTTCGGGTAAATTCCTTTGGCTCCGAGCTTTTCTTCCACAGCCTGTTCTAACTCGATGGCAATATCGTAATAGACATCTCGACCGAATTTTTCAAAGAGTTGTTCGGCCAAGTTTTGCAAAATTGTCGCTCTGGGATCTTTGACTTTATAAACCCGATGACCGAAACCCATAATTTTCGACTTGTTCTCGAGTTTCTTCTCTAGATACGGTCGGACATTTTCCACCGAGCCAATTTCCTCGAGCATGGTGAGAACTTCTTCATTCGCCCCCCCATGAAGGGGACCCCCGAGGGTTCCGACCGCCGAGGCAATAACCGCATAAGGGTCAGTCAGAGTTGAAGCCGTTACCATGGCTGAAAACGTCGAAGCATTCATGGAATGCTCTGCGTGAAGCAACAAACAAACATCGAAAACGCGAGCGGCTAATTCGTCGGGTTCTCGCTCGGTGAGCATATACAAGAAATTTGCGGCGTAGTCCATATCGTCGCAAGGTTGCACGGGATCGTTCCCTTGGCGAATCAGCTGAAACGCCGCGACCATTGTCGGAATTTTGGCCAACAAGCGAATTGCTGCATTGCGAATGTAAATGGGATCGTCTAATGCCCGACGAGAATAGAACAAACCCAAAGCTGCAGCAGACGCTTGCAAAGCATCCATAGGATGACCGCTTTCGGGAAAGCACTTCATCATATCCCGAATGCGATATTTAATCCGTCGATGGTAGCGAATGTCGTGTTGAAAAGACTTTAGCTCTTCTTTCGTGGGCAGTTGACCCCAAATAAGGAGATAAGCCGTTTCCAAAAAAGTGCTTTGAGTTGCGAGTTCCTCGAGCCGAATGCCGCGATATTCTAATATGCCTTGGCGACCATCAATGTAGCTAATACTGGATTTGGCAGCAGGAACCCCTTCAAGACCGGGTCTGTAAGTATCGACAGACATGATTCTCCCATTGTGTGAACTGATGACAAGCGATCGCAGACAACTTGCATTTTCGCGCGCTGAAGGGTGAGTAGAGCTATTGCGAACGCGAACGGGCTACCGGGAACGAATGGACTTTTACCCTTGAGTATAGATGCCGGAACTCCCCAGCTTCAGTTGCCCCCGATCGAGCGAGATCGATGAGGTTAACTTACCAGAAACTCGGTCGGTCTGTGCTCGTTCTTCGATAATTCTCACGAAAATCCGACATTAAGGAGCGAGCGACACTCGGCAAATTGTTGGTATTCGAGACCTTAATGAGGATCGCCCAATTCAGCGGACTGACTCAGCTCGCTGTTTGTTGGAACTGTCCGTCTGGCGTTTTTGGCGTTTGTTTCAAAAGGCATAGATGGGGTATCTTTAGCTGCAAAACCTCCTGGATGCGCCCTTGTACTTCAGCCGTCGTCCCGGTTGCCTCGACGCGAACGATTCGATCGGGTTGGGTTTGAGCCAATGTTGCGTAACCTTGGCGCACCCGTTGGTGAAAAGCGAGGTTTTCTCGTTCCATCCGATCGAGCTGACCTCGCTCCCGAGCGCGGTTCAGCCCCTCTGTCGGATCGAGATCGAGCCAGAGGGTTAGATCGCTGAGTCTTCCCCCCGTGGCAATTTGGTTGAGTTGTTCGATCGTATCGAGATCCAATCCCCGGCCGTAGCCTTGATACGCGATGGTTGATTCCGTATAGCGATCGCACAAGACGATCGCCCCGACAGCTAGATGAGGCTCGATAAGCCCGGCAACGTGTGCGGCGCGATCGGCAGCGTACAATAACAATTCCGCTCGCTCTCCAATGGGGTCGGCATCAGGTTGCTCTAACAAGAGCTGGCGAATCCGAACTCCTAAGTGCGTGCCACCCGGTTCGCGAGTTACGATAACCGTGGGGAAAGTTCCATCTTCTGATGTCTGGTTCGAGAGCCATTGATGGGTTTGCTGCAACTGAGTCGTTTTACCAGCACCTTCTATCCCTTCAAAGACAATCAATCGACCCCTCGAACGATCGTTTTCCATCTGAGTTTTCGATCGAATTACAACATTATTTACACGCGCACTCGTACAATTGTGCGTTGCAGATGGTACATTAGCAAGAGTTGGAAACTTCCGAGGAGGTCGTATTTCGGTGAACTCGACAGAATCACTCAACGCTCAAGACTTGCAAGCCGAAGTATCGCGCTTACAAGAAGAAGTTCAGATGCGCGATCGACTGGTACAGCAGTTGTCCCAAGAATTATTCCGCCTGGTCAAGGGAAATGCGAATTTTACGCCCAACCCAGAAGTTTCCGAGCAGCACCACGCCCAAATGCAACTGCTGCGCCAACAACTTGAAGAGGTCGAGCAGCAAGTAGAGTTTTACCAAGAACAAATTAGCCAGCGGGATACGCAACTGGTTGAAGAGCGGCAAGCCGTTCGGGAATTAACCGACCGTGCGAGAATGCTAGAGCAAGTCGTTCAAGAGTTGCCAGAAATTTACCGTCAGAAGTTTGCCGAGCGATTGTCTCCAGTCAAAGAGCGAGTGGAGATGCTGCAAAAAGAAAATCGCAAGCTGCACGCAGAGCTTCAAAGCGTCAGTTATCGGTTGGCGATGCGCTCTCGGAAGTCTACGGGGCAGCTCGATTTACCGAGTTTCAAGCCATCGAACGGTAACGCCTCTCTTCCCTCTTTTGGAGGAGCGTAACGGGTCATCTCGTTTTGGGGGTAAGTTTGGTGGGTTGGAGAATTTTTAAAAGAGCGCTCCGATCCACAAGCTGTGCCTAAATTAGACCCTTCTTAGCGTTTTGTTTGTGTTGCAAAGAGATGCGAGCTAAGCCAACATCGAGTCCAACAAAATAAACTCCAAGACTTCGGTGAGCCTTAGCATAAATCCCGTACGTTTGAAAAGAGAAAATTTGCACCCTAGATAAGCACAATCTACTCGCTCGGTACAGAACGTCGTGGTAGATTGTTTGAGTTTTGCTAGATTTTAGCTTGGTATACACCGATTTTGAAAATTGGCAAGTGTTGCGTTATAGGTGAGTACGACACTAGGTGAGACCCTAGAGGTCGATCGGGAGTAGGGATGGTAAATTGTGAATAGATTACCCAAAAAGCGATAAAAGTCAGGACGCTCGATCTCTATTTTGCTTTTAGAAATCGGTGCGATCTATACCATAGAGCAATATCATTCGAAAACCTGTTTATTCTCGATCGCGCCCAAGTGTATTATCATATCAGCCACACCACCACTTTTACCTACGATCGACCAGTCTTTCTCGCGCCTCATATTCTGCGGCTGCGACCTCGCAGCGACGGATTGCAGCGACTGTGTAATTTTGCTCTCAACGTAATACCCCATCCAGCCGGTATGGCTTGCGTCCTCGATTTAGATGGTAATGCTATCGAGAGAGTATGGTTTGAATCGGCGACAAAGCAGCTAGAAATTACGACCACCGTTCAGATCGAAACCTGCCAAACCAATCCATTTTATTCCCAAGTCGAATCGTGGGCGGCTAAGCTGCCGATAGACTATCCCGGTTCTTTACTAGCTCAGTTACAACCCTATTTAAAATCTTACACCCCAGTTCCCGATCCCGTAGCGATCGATTTGGCTCAAGATCTAACTCGGAAAGTGGAAGGGAAAACAACAGCTTTTTTAGGTAAATTAAATCAGCATCTCTACAAAATTTGTCAAAAGATCGAGCGAGAAAATGACGATCCCTGGTTTCCTGGAATTACCTGGAAAGCCAAACGCGGTTCGAGTCGGGATTTAGCCGTATTGTTTATGGAAGTTTGTCGATCGATCGGGTTAGCCGCACGATTTGTCAGCGGCTATCGAGCAAGTCCCTCATCCGAAGAGCGTTCGGAAGTCAGTGCTTGGGCGGAAGTCTACCTCCCCGGTACGGGTTGGCGGGGATACGATCCCAGCCAGGGATTGGTGGTAGCCGATAATTATATTGCCTTAAGTGCGAGTGCCTTCACTCGATATACAACTCCCATTCAGGGGGATTTTACACCGGCGGAATTTGCCGTCACGGGAAATCTGAAAAGTCAGGTGAAGGTGGAGGTTTCCGAAGACATTCATTTGCGATCGGAAAAAGGGGTCTCGGACTGAGAGGGTTTGATGGTGACATTTACGAAAAGATGATGAGAGAAAAAGCAAGATTATTAGAAGCGATCGCCGGTCAAAATCGAGGTTTGCTCAGTGGAGAAGGCGATCGAGCTGCTATTGGGGAAGCCATCATCCGCTTAGAAGCTGAAAACCCCACCCAGCGTCCGACACAACGAGACGATTTACTTGATGGTAATTGGCGATTGCTCTACACCACTAGCCAAGATTTACTCAATCTAGGGCAGTTTCCCCTTTGGACTTTGGGGCAGATTTATCAATGCGTTCGCACTCAAACCGGTCGGCTTTATAACGTTGCTGAAGTTTCGGGATTGCCTTATTTAGAAGGTGTACTCAGTGTCCGGGCAAAAATTTCACCGCTTTCTGACGAGCGAGTAAGCGTCAAGTTCGATCGGCGGATTTTGGCATTGCAACGGGCGATCGATTACCGCAATCCAGAAGATTTTGCGAATAAGCTAGAGCAGGAAAATATCGGCCCGGCGATCGATATTCCCGTTGACGATAACCAATTAAATTGGCTGGATACGACTTATCTCGATGAAGATTTGCGGATCGGACGAGGAAGTCGAGGTAGTATTTTTGTTTTGACAAAAAATTGAGTAATTAGTAATTGGCGATCGGTAAATTTAACTTTTTTTCTGATCGTTTGCGCTTAATATTTACCCGAAAAATATCTAAAGAGAATTATCCAAACTGGATGTTAGCTGCGATCGGAAATATTCGTAAAGATGTCACTCTTCTTTTTAGCTTTGGATGATTATTGTGGTAACGGGGGTTTCGGGGTCGGGAAAATCGACGGTGGGAACACTACTGGCTCAGAGTTTAGGTTGGGAATTTTTTGATGCCGACGATCTTCATCCCCAGGCAAACATTGAAAAAATGAGTCGGGGAATTGCGCTGAACGATCGCGATCGCCAACCCTGGTTAGAACGTTTACACGAGGCGATCGAGAATTGGTTAAAAAGCGATCGCCCCGTGGTTTTAGCTTGTTCCGCTCTTAAATCTCGTTACCGTCAAATGCTGAGTGGCGAAAATGGCGATCGTATCAAGTGGGTCTATCTGAAAGGCTCTTTCAAGGCTCTTTCGGAACGACTGAGCAAGCGTCAAGACCATTTTATGAGCGAAGCCCTCTTACAAAGCCAATTAGACACCCTCGAAGAACCCGAAGATGCCCTTTGGTTTGATATTTCCCACTCGCCGGAGGTTCTGGTGGGGCAAATTCGGGAGAGAAATGCGATCGATTGAGACGCGATCGAGTTTGAGATGCGACCCTAGTATCCTAATCTCTTTTCATCGTGCTATACCACCTCAAATGAAATGGATAGTGCTGCCATCTGATTCACATTCGCCAAGACTGTGGCAATCGCCGGAGCGTAATGTTTAAGACCATCATTGAAGCTGTCCCGAGCTTCGCTATTGTTTGATTTCACGCTATTGAGATCCTCGAACAACCCATCGACCAAATCGGACGCAGCCTCCGACGACGTACCAACGGGACCTCGATAATCGGTAGACACTTCTTCTGCCAGTGTTTGTAGGACTTTGAGCGTTTCGCGCAATGGCGTGCGACTAGCAACGACGAGCACTTCCACCAAGCCAGGGCTATTGGCAATTTGAAACTGGAAGCCGTCAAGAACAACGTCGGGAATAATGCGCGTGCTATTGCCCGGTATCAGAGAGTCTTCTTCGGGATTTTGAAACGTTGACGGAAAAATACTCGTCAGAGAACGATCGGGACTAATCAATAAAACAGTAACGTAGAGATCTCCCCCTTCGTTATTTTTGAATTCAAACTCAACAAAATCTCCCGGTCGGAATTGAGGAAGAGCTGACGCTGAAGCCTCGTTGATTGAAGATTTGGGAGGAGTAGAGCCGCCCCGAGGTGTAAAAGTCGTTCCTAAGACTTCACCCACTCCACTCCGCATAATGACCTCCACATTCAGCCGGGAAGACTCGGGATTAATGACCAATTTAAACAAACGGGCGACTAGCAACGATTGCAGCTTGGTTTGCAAGCGGTTGACAGCTTCTGATACGGATTCGCCTACCGCGCCAAAAGAATCGGGAATCGCTTCGTCGAATACGGGGCTAAATAACCCCAAGCTACCGACTGGGGGGAGATCGTTCTGGTTTGTTAACTGTTCTCGGTATTCGGAGGTCATTGGGGCGAGTACGTACTGCACGTCCTCTTTTTCCAAAGGCATGGCTTGGATGCGGAACAGGGCATTCAAAGCTTGCTGTGCTGTGGTGATGGATTCGGTATCGAAGGCGCGATCGTCGATTCCCACGCGCAAGTGAAAATCAAGGGGAATACTGCGGACTTCCTCCCGGACAAACATTCCCGGTTCGAGATCGCGACCTCCGTTACCGTTGGTCATGTGACCCACGCCCACTAACCCCTCGCGACTCTTAAGCTCGATTTCGACCGGCGGTCCATCTCCAATCGTCAGCTTTTGTCCGGAACGATCGAGTACCGATAGCTTTGTGCCCTCTTTGAACGCCTCCAAGCTATAGCGGTTGACACCACCCAACCACAACTTGACGCGATCGTTCCCTAATTTTTGCGTAATAACTCCTTCAGCAGACGGACGGGGCATTTCAGTCAGATAGAGAGGTTCAAGGCTATTTTCCTCAGGGTTACATTCAACGAGCGGTTTTTGAAGATTAGTCACTCGGCTCAGACTTCGAGAAATTTTGAATATTGAGTCCTTGACGGGTTCGGGGCGGGTTTGCTGCCAGAGATAGCGCGTCATCAAATAGGTGAAGGCCCCGGCGTGAAAGCCATTAAAGGAGGCATCGGCGGCCAGTTGTTCCCGTTGTGCCGATGCGATAACCACTCCTTTGGCAATATTCTCTCGAACCTCCTTAAGTTCTTCCTCGGATAGATCTAGCTTGGAGATCCATTTTTCCTGAAATGCCAGTTCTTCCTCACTGGGTAGAAATTCCACTCCCCCCGATCTAGATCGCACTGTCAAGTTGCCCCGTGTTCCTCCCCCAGAGTGGCAGCTATCGAGAACCACGGTTAAATTATCGGTTTTGACAGCACGCATTAGCAGAAAGAGGGTACGCCCCATGATATCGTTCACTATACCCCCTTCATCGGACACGATCGGACTGTCGATGGGAACGAAAGTGCTATTAAGTCCATCGGCAGAAATGCCATCAGGATCTTGAATTTGAGAACCGTGACCAGAATAGTGGAAAACAGCGACATCACCAGGTTTCGCTTGAGCGATGAGATGCTCTTCAAAAGCCGTTAAGATGCTGTCGCGAGTGACGTTGGCGGGCTTATCTTCATCGGTAAGTACCAGAATATCCTCTTCCTTAAAACCGAAGCCGTACATCAACAGGTTTTTCTGCATCAGCACATCAGTGGCGCAGCCTTTGAGAGAATTCCAGCTGTCTCCGGAATAATCGTTAATCCCCACCAAAAGGGCGAGTTTGCGCGGCGTACTTTGGGCGAGAACTTTGCCATAACGATCGCCTTGTCTGACGATATCGAGTTGGCTCAATCCCAGCGTTGCTAAGGTGGAACTGGCAAATTGGAGAAAGTGGCGGCGTTTCATATTTTTATATTTTGGTATTGCACCCGATCGCGGGTTATAAATGTTTTTTGGTGTCTAGTATAAGTGGAAAGACAAACAGGCGATCGCATTCCTTTATCAATACTTAGTTCTGACCCGAAATAACTTATGCAGTATTCGATCTCACGACGATCGGGTTTTCCAACTACGTTTTTCCGGAGCTAACTACCCATCTTGTCGATCGATCCACCGATCTAAGTTCTGTCCGTTTAGAGCTGCCCCCATCAAATCGGGAAATCGATCGGGAGTACAGGCAAAAACGGGAATTCCCAAATCTGATATTCTTTGGGCGTTTTGACGATCGAAATCTGGCGCACCTTCGTCGTTGAGCGCCAAAAGTACCACCACCTGCACCCCCATTTCGGTCAGTTGAGCGACTCGCCTCAGCATCAATTCTGGATCTCCTCCCTCATACAAATCGCTAATTAAAACCAAAATCGTCTGATGGGGGGTGCGTATTAACCCCTGACAGTAGACTAGTGCGCCATCGATATCCGTTCCTCCCCCCAATTGCATTCCAAATAGCACCTCAATGGGATCTTGCAATCGATCTGTGAAATCTACGATCGAGGTATCGAATCCTACCAGATAGGTATCGATCGAATCGATCGAAGCCAAGACCGCCCCAAAAATACTGGCATACACCACAGAAGTGGCCATCGAGCCACTTCCATCGATACAGAGAATTATTTCGGGTAGAGATGATTTTGAGGGGGTGCGACCGATGCGAGCCACCGGAACGATCGTGCGATACTCAGGCTGGTAGTATTTGAGATTAGCTCGAATGGTTTGTTGCCAGTCCAGTTCGCCATGGCGGGGGCGAAAATTTCGGATCGATCGCCCTCTTGCACTCCGAACGGCTGCCGTCGTGGGAGCGGTCAATTGACGCGCTAAAGCTAAGACGACCTCTGCAATGACCTTTCGTGCGGTATCCTTAGTGGTATGGGGCATCACTCGATCGAGAGAGAGCAAATCGGCTGCCAAGCGAACATCTGGCTCCATTGCCGACAGCATTTCGGGTTCTAAGAGCAGATGGTGTAAATCCAGTCGGTCAATTGCATCCTGTTGAAGGATGCGGGCGGTGGAAGTCGGAAAGTAAGTGCGAATGTCTCCTAACCAGCGAGCCAAGTTCGGGCTAGAACTCCCCAAACCTCCGTAACGTTCGCTGCCGTAAAGAGATTCCATCGCTCGATCGACGATCCGATCGGTCGGGTCTAACTCAACATCCGCTCCTCGATCGCCTTTACCATTGCCATCGCAAGGACTCTCACCTCGATCGATTTCGTCGGCTTCACCACCGCCTAAAATCAGCCGCCAGCGTCGTCGGTATTCAAACTCGTTGTCTCGATCCATCGGCGTTCGGTCTCGGTTTCGTCAGATCCTTGTGTTATCTTTCAGGTAGGTTGCACGCTATTGAGTAAAGAGCATTTTAAAGAGCGGATTTGGGAGCGTGCCCGGTTCATTGGAGTTATCTCAAGGTCATTATCTCTCGTCGATGGTTTGGCAGTCTGTCTGGGAGCAACGAAAACGAGTTTGCTTTTAAGTCACCTCCAAAAAACCTCGATCGGACCGGATAGATGGACTAAAAACAACAGGAAATTTCATGCATTTTCAGGCTGAGGGACAACCTCATGACATTACGCAAAAAAATACTGTTGATGATGGGAGTCGTACCGATCTCGCTTGATGCGCTGTTCTATGGGACTTTTTCGATTCTTTGGCTCCCAAATCTCCCCCCACCTGACGGACGCGCTCTCCCGTCTTCGGATTTATCTCCATTTGCCATCGGCATTGTCTCGATCGGTATACTCCTATGGGCGACCCAGCGATGGCTCGCTAGACTCTACTCCGAACCAGAGACCCTCAGAAGCTCGAGGAACGCGGTAGAACTGAGCGTAAGCGGCGATCGAACGGCAACTGACAGCGAACTGTCCCATTTGCGCCAAACGGTCAACTCCCTCAAAGCCACCCTCGATCTCCAAGAGCGGGAGCAGCAAGAACTCACAGCTCGATACCGACTCATCGCCGAGAATTCCACCGATTTAATTGCGCGAGCCACTCTCGATGGCGTTCTATTATATGTATCCCCTGCTTGTGAGGTACTGCTCGGATACGCCAGCGAGGAACTCATCGGCAAGAATATCTACGAGCTGTTTCATCCCCAAGACTTTAATGCCCTCAATCCGACCCGAGCGAGCGAAATCGAACCCTCATCGACGTTGACGGTTAGCTATCGCATTCGCAACAAAGTCGGGGAGTACGTCTGGTTTGAAACCACCAGCCGCGTCGTCCGCGATCCCAACACCGATCGGGCGATCGAAGTGGTTTCGGTCTCGCGAGATATCACCGAGCGCAAACTTGCCGAAAAAGACTTGCGCCAAAGCGAAGCCTCGATTCGCTCGATGTATAAAGTCACCTCGTCGCGTCAGCTTAATTTTGAAGAACGCCTTCAAGGATTGCTGGCGTTGGGAAGACTGCGGTTCGGGCTAGAAATTGGGATTTTATCTCGGATTCAAGGCGATCGCTTTGAGGCGCTCGAAGTCCAATCTCCCAGCAATGCCATCGCCAGGGGCGATATCTTAGCGTTAGAAAAAACCTACTGCTACCGCACGATCGAAGCCAAAGATCCCCTTTACTTTGAGTTTCTCCTCGTCTGCGGTTGTGCCGAACCCCCCGAATACGGTCCGTTTAAAATTCAAGCCTACATCGGCACTCCCGTCATTGTTGGCGGTCACGTGTACGGAACATTAAGTTTTTCGAGTACCCGCGCTCTAGGAGAACCCTTCAAGGCGGTCGATCGCGAAATTTTAAAGCTGATGGCGCAATGGATCGGTGGAGAAATCGAGCGCCAACAAGCTGCATCGCAATTGGCACACGCACGGGATGAAGCCATTGCCGCCACTCAGGCAAAAAGTGACTTCCTGGCTAATATGAGCCACGAGATCCGCACGCCGATGAATGCGGTAATCGGCATGACCGGGTTACTTCTCGATACCTCCCTCACCTACGAGCAACAAGATTTCGTCCAAACCATTCGCAATAGTGGTGAGGCGCTGCTAACGATTATTAACGATATCCTCGACTTCTCGAAAATTGAATCGGGCAAACTCGAACTGGAAAATCAACCCTTCGATTTAGTCGGTTGTGTGGAAGAGTCTCTCGATTTACTCGCGTCCAAAGCCACTCAAAAAGGTGTTGAATTAGGGTATCTGCTCGATTCGGAAACCCCAGCGGCGATTCGAGGAGATATCACCCGCCTGCGACAAATTCTTGTGAATCTGATCGGGAATGCCGTTAAATTTACAGACTCCGGAGAAGTGGTGGTTTCGGTCTCGGCTCACCCTTGTCGGGTTCCGAGCTTGGATTCCCATCTAGATGCCTCGCATCCGAACAACCCGACCGAATCGTCACCGCAGAGCGGACAATTATACCAGTTGCAATTTGCCGTTCGCGATACGGGAATTGGCATTCCTCCCGAACGGATGCATCGCCTGTTTTGCTC
>NZ_JADEXN010000047.1 GCF_015207075.1 Zarconia navalis LEGE 11467 | reverse complement strand
AAGCGGAAGTTCGCCAAACGGATGTCAAAACTGCCCGCGAGGACGTGCGAGTTGCCCAAGCGAATATTACAGCCGCTCAGACAGAGGTCAGTAACGCCCAGGCCAACGAAGCCAATGCCCGTGCCACCCTCGCCAACGCGATCGCTAACGTTGACAACGCCCGCGCCAACGTTGAGAGTGCCCGCGCCCGCCTAGAAAGCGCCGATGCCAACTTGCTCGCGTCTGCTGCGAGTACCGACAGCGCCGAGGCGGGAGTGCGCGGGGAAATTGCCAACGTCAACCAACTCGAAACTCAACTCGAACAAACCCTGGTACGCGCCCCAGAAAGCGGCACGATCGCCGAACGGATCGCCCAGGTGGGGGATGTCACCGGCAGCGGCCAACAACTCTTTTCCATCATTCGCAACGGGGCGCTAGAACTCGATGCCGAAGTGCCCGAAACCCAGCTATCGCAGGTTCAACCGGGAATGTCCGCCCGGATTACCTCCGATGCCGACGATCGCATTAACCTGCGCGGAACGGTACGGGAAATTGCCCCGATTCTCGACGAAGCCACCCGCGAGGCGATTGTGGAAATCGACTTACCCGACAGCGACTTGTTGCGTCCGGGGATGTTCCTCAACGCCACCATTGCCACCGATACCGCCCCTGGTTTAACCATCCCCGCCCAAGCGGTACTGCCTCAACCCGATGGCAGTAAAATCGTCTACAAACTCGGCGATGACAACATCGCCATCGCCCAAACCGTCAAAATCGGCGAACTCATCGGCGACGATACCCAAGATTTGACCGATGCGAGGATCGAAGTTCTCGAAGGCTTAAATGAAGGCGATCGCGTTGTCGTCTCCGGTGCGGGATACGTTAAAGATGGCGATCGGGTCACCGTTAGCGATTGAATTCGGAATTCGGAATTCGGAATTCGGAAAGGGGAGGGGGAGAAACGGGAGAATTGGAGGAAACGGGAGCAAGATGCCTCCGATGCTCTCCCCTTTATTCAACTAGTCACGGGTCTATCCCACACGTTACAGTATGCAGAGCGTCGATGGATGCACGATCTGTAATTATTCAAAACCTACCACTTAAAATGCTCAGAGCTGGAATTGTTGGACTGCCCAACGTTGGTAAATCGACTCTCTTTAATGCTTTGGTGGCCAATGCCAAAGCCCAAGCCGCAAATTTTCCCTTTTGCACGATCGAACCCAACGTTGGAGTGGTTGCCGTTCCCGACGAACGTCTGCAAGTCCTTTCCAATATTTCGACTTCGGAACAGATTGTCCCCACCCGCATCGAGTTTGTGGACATTGCCGGACTTGTCAAAGGGGCAAGTAAAGGGGAGGGACTGGGAAATCAGTTTTTAGCTAATATTCGAGAAGTCGATGCGATCGTCCACGTCGTTCGCTGTTTTGAGAACGATGATATCATTCATGTCTCCGGTTCGATCGATCCCTTGCGAGATATCGAAACCATCGATTTAGAATTGGGATTGGCAGATCTAGACCAGATCGAACGGCGCATTCTCCGCACCCGCAAGCAGGCTCGCAGCAGCAAAGACGCGCAATTTGAACTAGATATCTTAGAAAAAATTGCCGCCGTCCTCAACGAAGGTAAAGCGGCTCGTCAAGTCGAACTGAGCGAGGAAGAAATCGCATTTGTCAAACACCTGGGATTGCTCACGCGCAAACCGATTATTTACGGGGCGAATGTTTCCGAAGACGATTTGGCGACGGGGAACCAATGGGTTGAGAAAGTGCGAGAATTGGCGGCCGAACAAGATGCACAGGTGGTGGTTATCTCAGCGCAAGTGGAATCAGAACTCGTCGAGTTACCTGAAGAAGAACGGGGTGATTTTCTTGAGGCGTTGGGCGTAACAGAAGGGGGATTGCAATCGCTGATTCGTGCCACTTACGATTTGCTAGGATTGCGGACGTTCCTAACGACAGGGCCCAAGGAAACTCGTGCTTGGACGATTCGCAGCGGTATGAAAGCACCGCAGGCTGCTGGCGCAATTCACACGGACTTCGAACGCGGTTTTATTCGCGCCGAAACGGTTGCGTACCGAGATTTGGTCGATACGGGTTCGATGAGTGCGGCAAAAGAGAAAGGATTAGTTCGCAGCGAAGGTAAAGATTATGTGGTTCGAGAAGGAGATGTGATGTTATTCCGGTTTAATGTTTAAAGAAGATGTGGGGTGAGATACCTCGATGGCTCTATGAGACGAATAACTAGCGATTGCTGCACAATGCCGGAGATTGAGGTGTTTCATCTTCCATCGATATTGACATTAAACAATACGATTCGGGAGTTACAACATGGATATCGTTGGATTACTGATTACCTGGCTTGTCATAGCAGTCAGTTTTATCATCATTTCTTACATTCCCATTGGGGTGGAGATCGATAGCTTTGGCAAAGCACTGACATCGGCAGCAGTCTTCGGAATTTTGAACGCAGTACTCAAACCCGTTTTAACATTTCTGGGGTTTCCGTTAACTCTGTTAACGCTGGGGTTATTTCTCATTGTCATCAACGCAGCCATTTTTGGCTTGGCGGCTTGGTTGGTGTCGGGATTTCGCTTAAACTGGGGCATCTGGAGCGCTCTGCTCGGTTCGATCGCTCTCACTTTTATTAACTCCGTTCTATTTCACATCCTCGATACGGTTGTGGGGACGGTATAGAGCGCCCGCACATCAACGGATCGACCTTTTGGCAAAGGAACCGGACGAAGGGAAACTTTTTCGTCCGGTTCTCAAACCCAGTCTGGTGGGCGAGTTAGAATTCACCAGAAGAAGCGCTCTGGCTTGAGTGCCACGCACTCGAAAGTCGTACCCTAGGACACGACGGTTTTTTTGGGAATGGGTGGCGTTCCAAAAATTGCCCCTCTAGAAACCATAACTTGCTTGTTTTCCACTGAAAGACCGGAGTTGCCGCCAAACTGGGCGCCTTGAACTTTAGCACCCGATAAATTGGTTTGGTAAAGGTTTGCACCTGTGAGCTTTGCGCCTCTGAGGTAAGCGTTGCTCAGATTGGTATGGCGCAGGAATGCATGACTCAAATTCGTGTAACTTAGGTTGACGCGATCGAGCTGAGCGTGTGTCAGATCGACCTGAGTCAGATTAGCCCGACTCAAATTCGCGTAGCATAAACTCACATGGCGCAAAAGAGCGCGATCGAGCTGAGCGTCGCGTAAAAGAGCGCGATCGAGATCGGCATGGCTCAAATCGGCTCCCATCAAATTAGCACCGCTAAGATTAGCTCCTCTCAAGTCTGTATGAGACAGATTTGCACCCGACAGGTTGGCCCCGGATAAGTCGGCACTGCTGAGGTGAGCGTTCTGCAAATTGGCTTTTTGTAAGTTCGCACCATGGAGATTAGCCGCGTGAAGATTGCTCTTTGTCAAATTGGCTTTGGGAAGATTTCCTCGTTGTAACTCGGCATGGCGCAAATCGAGACTGCTTAAGTTGGCACCACTAAGATTTCGATTGGCGAGTTTAGCTCCTTGAGATCGACAGAACAGCCGATAATTTTCTAAATTTTCATCCGATTGGAGCTTGTGGTTGCCATCATTAATCTTCACTAAATCGTATCGGACATTTTCGGTATAAATCGTGAACACTAAATCGAAAACGTCTAAAAAATTAATTAGCCAACGACATTCTTCTTCTTCTGCAGATTCGTAGTGTTGGATCAGTTTAGCAATACAAAGTTCTAAATGTTTTCTAGCCGAGCGACACAGCATCAAAATTTTAATCAGAAGGACGGATAGTGTCAGAGGGTGACCGGCACTGGCAAGCAGAAGAAATAAAAATGAAGGGTTGCGAGCATCTTCGGTTGTAAAGTATTCGATCGTTCGCTTGCAAGTGATCGAAACCAATTCTTGACTGAGGTCATCGCGATCGTGGTTTTCATACAAAACTTCGAGTTGTTGAGACAGCTTGTCTTGCAAGATTGAAATTGAGGGTTCTGCACTCAGGGATATGATGAGATAATCTTGAAAACTTTGCTTGAATTCTTCGTAAGAGAGAGACATCATTCGATCGAGCCAAATTCGAGCGCGATCGGAAGATTGAAATAAGTTATGTTGGGAAACAACTTGTTTGATTAACGAAATTGTTTTTTCTCCCAACTGAGTTGGATTGGAAAGCGTTTTAGAGTGATAAGTTGAAGAATCATAGCGAGCTGTATACATCGCTAGGTCGAATTTAAATTGGTTGCGTAGCTGTTTTGAGAGTTTGTTAGCTAAATCTCGCTCTGCGTGTGATTTATTGGTGTCGAGAGATTGTGAAACCAGCAAATAAGAGCGATAGCGATTAACCCACGGTTCTTTTTGTTCTTTCGATTTGATGCCTTGAGACGCTGGACTCTGAATTTTCGGTGAAGCAAAAACTTCAATTTCTCGATAGGCTGGACTCTCTAGGAAATTCAATATCCAACACTTTAGACTTTCTAAACTTTCTATTTTATCTAGAGAAAGTAGTTTTTCGTTTGTTTTTGCACTTTTAAGACATTGAATTAAATCGGTTGTTGCTCGTTCGTCTCGATGCCAGTTATTGAGGAGAATATAGCAGCATCGTTTAATCGTATTAACAAAATCTTCTTCGCAATCATTAATAACAATTGCCCTTAAAGAATCAGCAATTGTTGGGGTGCATTCAAGAGCACCTTCAATAAAAATTCGATTAAATTCTGTTATAACTCGACTGGGTGACTCGAGCTTGACAATTTTTAGCAACCAATCTGAAATGGCTTCTTGAGCAATTTTAGATGCCATTTGAATTTGCGCTCGATCGACAGAATTAGGCTGAGTTCGATCGCTTTGAAAAAAATCCCTAGTCATAGCAAAAACTCGGGCAAGGAAAGATCTATAGAAAAGACGTAAAGCATCATTCAGGTATTTTACCGAACCACAAAAGACATCGAATTCGATTTACAGTTATTGTTAAAACAATATTAAGCTTCAGTAAATATCGAATACTACTTTCAAATTTCAAAGAACAAAATCCTACTTGAAATTCTAAAATGTTCAAAGAGTCCAAAAGTAAGAACGATGCCGGAATCATTATCGAATCGTACCTGTGATTTACTTGCGAATGTTCGCGAATCGTTCGGATCCGTGGTTTACGTCTCAGTTTATCATTTGTTACAAGAGGTTTGGGTTGGCGATCGTCCATTGTCTGCTGGGGTGACGAGTATTGAGGTTTACCATCACTGGGAAATAGAAATTGTGTGGAATGAGTTGTGACTGAAGTTTAGACAAACCGATGAGTTGGGCACTCAGAATCTGGCTCGAGCGAGTGGTGGAGATTGAGGGTTTGCATTGGGTCGTAAGTCACTCTTTTTAACGACCATACTGTATGGTCTCGCGCTAGCACGAGCTGAGAGTTTTGAGCGGGTTGAAGTAAGTAAGTGCACGGAGTACAGTGTCATCAGGGTTTCTGTGGGCACCTGGCTTCGTCCAAGTACCTTATACAGACTCGACCATTGACGACGAAATACTCATCAGAGCGAGAGTTCCGCAAAGCTCGGTACACAAGGACAAGTGATGGCCGCATCCATCAAATCGAATAAGCCATCTTTGCCATTACCCAGTAGGCAGTAAGCTCGCTTGCGAAATTCTTTCAAGCACGTCAAACTTTTCATGGGTTGACTGAGATTACACACTAATCTGAGCTTCCCCCATTGAGCGCTCGGACGATCGCACTTTTGTCTAAACTCCAGTTAATGAGAAATGGGATTTAACCGCGTCTTTCTCTTCATCCTCGTTGCGGTGGCGATCGCCGGTCTCCTTAGGTTTGGGGGTCGCCCTTACCCGGTACGAGTTCCCATCGAATCAAGTTCGGTCTTTGCCGTCGATTCCCCAGATTTAAGCGATCGTTGGGTGGTGAGTGCCGATCGCGCCAAACGCTTAATCGAAGACGGAGCAACCCTCCTCGATGCTCGTCCGTCAAAGCTTTCAATGCCCGATCGTCTCGGCGGCGCGATCGCCGTTCGGTGGCAGGATTTTTCCCAACCCAATAACCCGAATCGGGGCAAACTCATTGAAGACGATCGGGTTTTAACCGAGAAACTTCAGGCGATCGGTATTTTCAACGATCGACCCGTCGTTGCCATCGGCGATCCGGTGCGAGGATGGGGGGAAGAAGGACGAATCGTCTGGATGTTGCGCAGTTTGGGACATCGGCAAGCGGTTTTTGTCGATGGTGGTGGATTGGCTTTGGCGCAGGTAGATCTTTCACCCATCGAATCTCCAACCCCCCTCGGGGACTTTACCATCGAACATCGGGGAATGTGGAGTATCGATCGCGATGCCCTACATCAGGGGTTGGAACGAGACAACTGGGTGGTTATCGATACTCGCGAACCCCGTGAATATGCAGGAGAAACCCCTTATGGCGAAACTCGAGGAGGTCACATTCCCGGTGCGGTTCATTTGTATTACAAAACCCTGCTGACGGATGAGGGAAAATTGCTCGATCGCCCGAGCGTTCGATCGCTGCTGCTCGAAAAGGGAATTACGCGAGAAGATCGGGCGATCGCTTATTGTACCGGTGGAGTGCGATCGGCATGGCTGACGGCCGTGCTTGCCGATTTAGGGTTTGAGGTCAAAAACTATCCCGGTTCGATGTGGGAATGGTCGGCAGATAGGAAGCTACCGATTCAGTTATAAGTTGTTTAGAACCCAGAGGATTCCGGCTTCGATCGAGATTTAGACATCGAAATCTTAAACTAGACGTATAGAATAAAACAAGTTGTCACCCTAGACTTTTTACAAAAACTGACCAAACCCTCGCCGATTGGGGAGGGATCGCGACTTAGGAATCGCTATTATGCTTCAAACAGCGACCCAAAATTCAGACTCCACGAGAGCTGAATCGAGCCTGGATGTCGAACTGCGCAAAGTCTTCAAAGTATTTAACGGAGAAACAGCAGTACGCGGCGTAGAATTTGACATCTGTCGGGGAGAATTTTTTAGTATTCTCGGCCCTTCTGGGTGCGGGAAAACCACGACCCTGCGAATGATTGCGGGTTTTGAAACCCCTTCTGCCGGGGAAGTGTTGATTCGCGGCGAATCCATGAATCACGTCCCCCCGTACCAGCGTCCGGTCAATACTGTTTTTCAGAGCTATGCCCTCTTCAACCATTTGCGGGTGTGGGATAATGTAGCCTTCGGTCTGCGTATTAAGCGTTTGGGTCGGGCAGAAGTTCAGGCGCGCGTCGATGAAGCTCTTGCGTTGGTCAAAATGGAAGCTTTCGCCAGCCGCTACCCCTCACAAATGTCTGGCGGACAGCGTCAAAGAGTCGCTTTAGCCAGAGCTTTAGTCAATCGTCCAGCCGTGGTTCTCCTCGACGAACCGTTAGGGGCGCTCGATTTGAAGTTGCGAAAACAGATGCAAGTTGAGTTATCGAACTTACACCAAGATTTAGGTCTGACGTTCGTCATGGTGACTCACGACCAAGAAGAGGCACTGTCCCTTTCCGATCGCATTGCAGTGATGAAAGATGGAAGAATCGAACAGATCGATTCTCCCGATCGCATTTACGAGCAACCGAGTACTCCCTTTGTTGCCGATTTTATCGGCGATACAAATCTGTTTGAAGGACATCTCGAAGCCATCGATCCTACCAGCGTTTTAGTCCGAACGGCCTCGGGTGTCAAAATTGTCATCGCACTCCCCGACAGCTTCCAAGCCGAAGTGGGCGATAAAGTGGTGGTGAGCGTGCGTCCGGAAAAAATCGATCTCAGTCTTTACCGACCCGAAGATGCTGTAGATTGCTACGAAGGACGGCTGGAGCATTCGATGTATCTGGGCACTCATATGCACTACACCCTCAAACTGCTCTCTGGCGAATACCTAACGGTGCGTCAGCCCAATACCTGGGCGAATTTACCCGATCGTCACACTCCCGTATACGCTTCGTGGATGGCAAAAGACGGCGTGGTATTAAAAGCTTAAGGGAATTTTACCCCGAGACCGACCGTCGCGAGATCGATAGCCGACGATCGCCGCCACTCCAAAGAACGCCCCAGTCGAAAGGGTTGTTTCATTTGAGTTGCCCGTTCTTCCACTTGTGCAAGTCACAGTTTCATCGACTGATGACACAGTAAAATACTGTTGAGTGCGTGTCGAGCGCGCCCGAAACGAATGCAGGCCATTCTGCGATCGGATCGAGCCGACCCAACACCCGACAATTCTAGTCAACACCTTTCGTCAACACTGTGCCTCCGACTCTATCCCAGACATTCCGAACAGCGACGCGCCGCCGATTTCTCCAAGGTTCGGCGGCATTGCTCTGTGGTATGACGCTCTCAAGCTGCGGGTGGACTCTCGCCGATGTCCGCACGACGGTACAAACAGCCTCTGATGTTTTGTATATCTATACCTGGGCTGGCTATACCGATCGAGATTTACTCAATAAATTTCAGCAGGAAACGGGTATCCGGGTGATCGCTGATGTTTTTAGCTCCAACGAAGAGATGCTCGCCAAGCTGCAAGCCGGTGCGGGAGGAGCCTACAGCATCATCTATCCCTCCGATTACATGGTCATCAAGATGAAAGAGTTGGGTTTACTCACCGAACTCGATCGCGATCGCCTCGTGGGCTTAGACCAGCTCTTTCCTCAATTTGAAAGTCCGAGCTACGATACCGATAACCGCTACAGTCTGCCGGTGAGCTGGGGAACGACGGGTCTAATTTTTAACAAAGAACAACTCAAACCCGCACCCGAAGACTGGAACTATCTGTGGGACAACCAAGGTCAAATTTACAAGCGAGCGACCCTCCTTAACGACGCTCGCGAGGTGATGGGAGCCACCTTGCGGATGTTGGGATATTCTTACAACTCCACGAATCCCAAGGAAATTCAAGAAGCCTACGAATGGCTCGCCGAACTCAAACCGGCGATCTCCGCATTCACCTCCGATGCATGGCGATCGCAAATTGTCACCGGCGATTTGAAAATTGCCATGGGTTATTCTTTCGATGCCAACGAGGTGATGGAAGAATCGCCGGACTTACAATACGTCCTTCCCAAAAGCGGTTCTTCGTTGTGGACGGATACTCTAGTGATTCCGAGCACCGCCCCCAATCTCGAAGCCGCCTATGCTTGGATGAATTTCATGCTCGATCCCGAAATTGCCGCATCTCTATGCAAACGACTGGGCTTTGCCATCTCCAGCCAAGCGGGGTTCGAGCTTTTGCCACCCGAAATTAAAGATAACCCCACGCTCTTTCCCTCCGAAGTGGCACTGGAGAAATCCCAAGGTTTAATTCCGATCCCAGAAGTCGCAGACCTCTACGATCGCTATTGGACGAGGCTGACGAGCGCCTAGAGCATCCGTTCGTCGGGCGAACCCAACTGTTTCCTCACCCCCGTCAACCCCATCGCATCTAAACGAACCGTGTCTGTATCTACAAAACACCAACCCCCCTCGAATAACTTTGGACCCCAGGGCGATTCGGGTAACCCGCGTTTTGGCTCTCGCTGGCTCGGGCCGCTGGCCTTACTCGGGCCGGCTGGTGTTTGGTTGATATTCCTCTTGGTGTTGCCAACGCTGGTCATTTTTGAAATCAGCCTGGTTCCCAATATCAAACCTGGAGGAATCGTCAATCCCTCGGGGTTGGATAACTATTTCCTTGCCTTCCAAGGTGTGTATATCATGGTGGTGCTCCGATCGCTCTTCCTCGCGATCGGGTCAACGCTGCTGTGTTTGCTCCTGGGGTTTCCCGTTGCCTACTGGCTGGCAATCCTCGCCCCCCAGCGATGGCGGAACTTAATGCTGATGAGTTTTATTTTGCCCCTGTGGACTTCATCGCTGCTGCGTTCCTACGCTTGGATTACCATTTTGCGACCGACGGGGGTTCTCAATTCGGTGCTGGGGTTCGTGGGCTTACCGGGGTTAGAATTACTCAACCGACCCCCAGCGGTTTTGATTGGTATGACCTATAGTTTTCTCCCCTATATGGTGCTCATTCTCTACTCTTCCCTCGAAAAACTCGACCGGCAACTCCTCGAAGCCTCAGCCGATTTGGGGGCGACCCCTCCCGAAACCTTTTGGAAGGTGACAGTTCCTCAAGCCCTACCCGGAATTGCCGCCGGTTCGTTGCTCGTCTTCATCACCAGTTTGGGCGATTTTGTCGATCCCGAATTGCTCGGGGGTGCATCGAGCGGAACGGCGGCCCGGTTGATTTACGATCGATTTCTCGGACAAACCCAAAACTGGGGATTTGGTGCGGCACTGAGTATGCTACTGATTATGGCGGTTAGCATCGCCATTGCTCTCCTACTCAAATACGGCGATCGGGATGCCCAACCTTAAAGGGTAGAAGCCCAAACAACAAGCACGCCAATTTCCTGTCACTTCTATCCCATCCCCGCATGAGAGACACCGCTAGAGACTCCCAACCCAAAAACACCATCGTCACCCCTCTTGAGGAGGAAATCCCCACAGATATGTCAAACTCCAAGGCTCGATTCCCCCTTTCTTGGCAGGCAATTTTTACTGGGGCTTTATTTCTATTTATGTATTTGCCGATTCTGGTGTTGATGTTTTATAGCTTCAACCAATCGGCTTACAGTGCGGGTTGGGAGGGATTTACTTTAGAGTGGTACCGGCGACTGTTTGCTGACGATCGCATTGGTAAAGCCTTATTCAATAGTGTTAAAGTTGCCGGGTTAGCCGTCGCGGTTTCGGCAGTCCTCGGAACGCTAATGGCGGTGGGTTTGTCCCGTTACGAATTTCGCGGCAAGAAACTGTATCAGGGCATTTCCTACTTGCCGCTGATTATTCCCGATATCGCGATCTCCGTGGCAACGTTGGTCTTTTTAGCTGCCGTTGGGATTTCTTTGAGTATCTGGACGATCGTCGCGGCGCATATTGTTTTTTGTTTGGCCTATATTGCCCTGGCGGTTTCCACTCGCCTGGCCGATCTCGATTCCAACCTTGAAGAAGCGGCGTTAGATTTGGGGGCAACTCCCGTGGAAGCCTTTCTCAAAGTCTTGCTTCCTCAGTTGATGCCCGGAATTGCTTCGGGTTGTCTGATTGCCTTCGTTTTGAGCATGGACGACCTCTTAATTTCCAGCTTTACCGCCGGAGCCGGTGCAACCACACTACCGATGGAAATTTTCAGCCGGATTCGCACGGGAGTCAAACCCGATGTCAACGCTCTGAGCGTGATTTTAATCGGCGCATCGGGCATTCTTGCTTTTGTGGCGGAGAATCTGCGCTACCGAAGCGAGCAACAGTAAGACTGGCTTTCTCAAAGAATTTCGCGCTCCAATGGAGAATGGCGATCGACAATGACTTACCGAGGACTGATTGTCGATCGTCCATATCTTTAATATTCGTAAATCGCTGCAAATTTATCCATAAAATTGTCGCGAATTGCTTGCGAAAATAGAAATTCACTGTATGATGTGCATATTGTCAAATACAATATACTCTTTATTATCTAAAGTCGAGCACATTCGATGTAAGCCGATTTAAGATAAACGAGTCAATGCACAGTCATGGTTAACCTCTATTCTCCTCCTCAAGTGGTTAGCCCCTACCAAAGTTCGCTTGTCGAGCTGGCTAGGGGAATTGAGTGGTCTCAAGGAGAATCTTCCCTCATCTTGGCGCGATGTAATTCTTCATCTGTGCGTCGGGAAATGGTGTGGCAACTCAAAACCCTTTGTCCGGGGATGGTGCGGGAAGTGGTTTTAGAAGGTGCGATCGAGATGTTGTATACCGCTCTCAAAACTCAACTCCATCGAGAATCTCCCCAAGCCGTGACGATATCCGGATTCGAGTCCGTTACCACTCTAGACTCGCTACTGATTAATACAG
This sequence comes from Zarconia navalis LEGE 11467, assembly GCF_015207075.1. Taxonomy (GTDB): domain Bacteria; phylum Cyanobacteriota; class Cyanobacteriia; order Cyanobacteriales; family Geitlerinemataceae; genus Zarconia; species Zarconia navalis. The sequence continues at coordinate 3,589 of NZ_JADEXN010000047.1, read as the reverse complement.
ACGTATACCGCAACGATATTCTCCAAACCTTTAACTGCCCGATCGTCTGGTGGGTAAACGACGACACCCTACGCAAAATCGTCCGACTTGCACCTCACACCTATTCGATGTTTACCACCGTTGATTTTACCGTGGCAGCGATCGCCTGAGCTAGAATCTGCAAACCGAGAATCCCTCGGTCTTGATTCGTGGAGATCTTGATTCGTGGGGAGTGTAACTCGCGTAAATATCTCTAAAGAAACTCAGCTTTCGATCGAAGCACCGAGACCGAGAATGTCACAATTGAGAAGAACCCGAATCGACGCAGTACCGTCAATGACTTGGAATGCGTCGATTTATCGTCGAAATGCAAAATTACTATGGCTTCAAATAGCGATGGCTTTAAAATTGTCAGCGATAACCGACAGGCGCGGTATCGCTACGAAATCTTAGAAACCTACGAAGCAGGCATCGAACTCAAAGGAACGGAAGTCAAGTCTATTCGCGAGGGGAAAGCAAACCTGCGGGATGGATATGCTTTGATTCGCAATGCAGAAGCGTGGCTGCTTAACGTCCACGTTTCCCCGTATCAAACGGCGGGAGAATATTTCAATCACGATCCGCGTCGCACTCGAAAGCTGCTGCTGCACCGTCGGGAAATTAGCAAGCTGATTGGGAAAGTGGAAGAAAAAGGGTTGACCTTGGTTCCCCTGAAGATGTATCTAAAGCGCGGATTGGTAAAAGTTACGATCGGGTTAGGGAAAGGGAAGAAACTGTACGATAAGCGGGAATCGTTGAAGAAAAAGCAGGAGAAACGAGATATCGATCGGGCGATGAAACAGTATTAGTCCGTATTAGTTGCGCTTCGGGTTCTTTGCGAGGGGTTAGATAAGACCAACTTTAATGCAAGCTTGTTTCATGTTCGAGTGGCGGTAAAACCGTAACGATCGGTCGGTTTCTCGTGCTGATGAAATCGAAACAGACTTTCTACAATAGAGTTAACGGCTAGTTCAAAGCAACATTTCCGATCGGGGCCGTTGAAGGAAACAAAACGATGAATCAAATCAAAACAGTCGCGCTGCTCGGTTTGTTAAGCGGCTTGTTAATTGCAATTTGCTACGGTGTTTTTGGGGGCGTTGGCGGTGCGCTGCTGGGATTGGGGTTGGCATCGGTGATGAACCTCGGTTCTTGGTTCTATTCCGATCGCATTGCCCTGGCGGCCTATAAGGCGCAACCCGTCACGGCCGATCGCGCGCCGAAACTCTATTACACGATCGAAAAACTGTGCGATCGGGCAAACTTACCCATGCCTGGGGTCTACATCATTCCCTCGGGGTCTCCCAACGCCTTCGCCACCGGGCGCGATCCCGAACATGCTGCAGTTGCCGTCACCGAAGGGATTCTCCGCTTGCTGCCAGAAGACGAACTCGAAGGGGTTCTCGCCCACGAACTCACCCACATCCGCAATCGCGACACCCTCACCCAAGCCGTCGCCGCCACCATTGCTAGCGCCATTTCCTTCATTGCCCAGATGCTCAGCTACAGTATGTGGTTTGGCGGATCGCGCAATGGTGAAGGGGGCAATCCCATCGGGATGCTTGCCACGATTCTCCTCGCCCCGATCGCCGCTTCGATTATTCAACTCGGAATTTCTCGCACTCGCGAATTTGAAGCCGATGCCGGTGCTGCCGAACTGACAGGTAATCCCGAGGCCCTAGCCAGAGCGTTGCAACGGATCGACAACATGGCACGGCGAGTTCCCATGGGGGGCAACCCAGCCTTTGAACCCCTAATGATTATGAATGCCCGCTCTCGGGATTGGCTGCGGAACTTGTTCTCCACCCACCCCTCGACAGAAGCAAGAGTTCAGCGGTTGTTGGGGCGATAGTAGGAATTGCTGCAACTTCAAAAGTTGAATCGATCGAAAATAGCCCGGAATGCTTGCATTCCGGGCTATCTCATATTTGGACGATGTATAGCGCCAAATCTAAACCATTCCCTGTCAGGAGGCGTTTCGTCCTCAACTAGAGTGCAACCACTGCTCGGTAGCGAGCCTTACCATCACGAACGTGTTGAACGGCCCGATCGATATCTTCGATCGCAAACTGCTCGCACATCGGTGCAATATCATGGGTGGCGCAAAACTCCAACATTTCCTGCGTATCTGACGGCGATCCCGCGCGTCCGCCACCGATGCTCTTTTCGCCAACAATCAACGGAAAAGGAATAAACTGAATCGCACCATCGGGAATTCCGCAGATAACGAGCGTTCCCCCCGGTGACAAAGCCTCGATGTAATCATCCCATTTCACATCAGCCGAAACCGTCGAGATCATGAAATCGAAGCGACCTGCTGCCTTTTTCAAATCTTCGGGCGACTCTTTTGTGGCAATGAAGTCCGTTGCCCCTAGCTCGCGGGTTTGCTTCTCCTTAGAGCGACTCGTACTCAGACCGGTCACCTGGGTTCCCATCTTCGCGAGAAACTGGACTGCCAAATGACCCAGTCCGCCCACCCCGAGAACGGCCGTTTCCATACCCGGACGTACCCCGTAGTGACGAATGGGGGACCAAACAGTCGTGCCCGCACACATCAACGGGCCCGCCAGGGATGGATCTAGAGCGTCAGGGATGGGAACGGCCCAGCCAGACTGAACTCGCACTCGATCGGCCCAAGCTCCATTGCGCCCGACAATGGTCTGACCCACCTCATTTTCGTTAAGGCATAAACTTTCCTTGCCAACACCGCAGTTTTTACAGCGATCGCAGGAGCTAGATTGCCAGCCCACGCCCACCCGCTGACCCATGCGGGCTTCAGAAACCCGGTTCCCAACAGCCACGACCTTACCGATAGCTTCATGTCCGGGAACGAACGGATAACTTGACATTTCCCAGTCGTTATCCATCATAGCCAGGTCGCTGTGGCAAATACCGCAAAATTCGACTTCCACTTCGACCTCATCGGCCGCGAGTTCCCCCGGATCGTATTCAAACGGTTCTAGCCGTCCACCTTTCTCTTGACAGGCATAGCCTTTTATCATGATTATTTCTGTTGGCGATCGTGATAGTCACCTTGTATCAGATTCAGCCTGAGAAATCAATTGTGGATGGCGATCGACTAGCGCGAGCATCTTGCTCGCGTCGTATTCGAGTTTCATTTAGATCTCAGAACGCGCTGGGTTTGGGGCGCAGACATCCGGTCAAGCTTTAGAAGGGTTTTGGCCGATCGGTCGTCAGCGCTCGCGCTCGTGCTATACATTCATTGCGGACGGAGCAACTCATCGTTGTTGACGGGTGTGATGTACTGCTCGTTGGCTCGCACGTAGCATTCCCCCAACGATTCCCAGTCTCCAACTTGGAATGGGTAAAATAAGTCCGAGGTACCCCGAACCCGCAACCAGGGCCCTCCATCCGACTCGACGATCGCATCGTTAGCCAAGTTGGGTTCGATCGAGCCATTTCGCGGGTCGAGATTCAGCTCGCCGAGAAAGACCGCCTCGACGATGGAACCGGGAGCGACGCGGGAGCGAATCTCTCCGTTGGGCGTGTAGCGACAGTTGAGATCCTCATCAAGCCCATCTTCACTGTGCGAGACCACCAACCATTTCTTGTT
>NZ_JADEXN010000046.1 GCF_015207075.1 Zarconia navalis LEGE 11467 | reverse complement strand
CCGGTAGTTCAGCCGGGAGAGCAGGGCCAACGCCGGGGTTTTTAATCGCCCAGTTACCGATGGCGAGCGCGAAGAGATTGCAAGCAATCATCAGAATCGCGACTTTGGGCGACCAGGAAACCGTAGTGGCAGTTGCCATTAAAGTTGAGTAAATCAAAAATTTTCTCCTAAATTCGTCAATTTATCGGGAAATACCACAAAAATTATAGGAATAGGTTTGCCTTCGATCGCATTTTGTTTCAAGAGTTAATATTCGATCGAATATCTATACAAAATTCTGACTTTCATCGATCGACATCCTGGTCTTCTGCTATCCTACAAATCGCAATCCAACCAGGGCGATCGCATGTTACGGGTCAAAATTTGCGGCATCACCCAGCCCGAACAAGGTCGAGAAATTGTCCGTTTGGGAGCTACTGCTCTTGGATTTATTTGTGTCGAAGCCTCTCCTCGGTACGTCAGCCCAGAAAAGATTCGAGAGATTATCCGCCAGCTTCCCCCCAAACCCGTCACTCTCATCGGCGTGTTTGCCAATGCCACGCTCGATCGAATTATCGATACCGTCAAGTTCGCCGGTTTGACAGGGGTTCAGTTACACGGAGACGAATCCCCGGAATTTTGCCGTCAAGTTCGCGCCACTCTGGCACAGGTCGAAACGATTAAAGCCCTGCGAGTCAAAACAACCGCAGCCCTTGCCACAATCGCCCCTTACGCCGAAGTCGTCGATGCATTGCTCCTCGATGCCTACCATCCCCAACAACTCGGAGGAACGGGCAAAACCCTCGACTGGCAAGCTTTACAACAATTTCGCCCACCTCTGCCGTGGTTTTTGGCCGGAGGACTTAATCCAGATAATATTGGCGAAGCACTATCCCAAGTGCAACCCGATGGCATCGATCTTTCTAGCGGGATCGAACGATCGCCGGGAGAGAAAGACTTGCACGAAGTTGCCCGACTTTTCGAGGGACTGCGACCCTATTTCGCCAACCCGATCGGTAAAGAATTGTAAACTAAGAAAAGAAACTCGATTGCCGAGTTTGCTCCCGTTTTTGCCGTTCAATTGTTGACCGAAAGATTTCTATGTCTCGTCGTCGTCCGATCGCTTTTTTGCTCGCCGTTTGCTTCGCGGCTTTGAGTTGGTTGAGTATCGTTCAACCCGCTCGTGCTATGGGCGGAACCTTGCCCCCATTAAACGAACCCGCGCCGGAATTCACCCTACCGAGTAACTCTGGAGACGGAAATGTTTCCCTATCGGATTATCGCGGACAGTGGGTGGTGGCCTACTTTTACCCCGCCGACTTTACTCCGGGCTGTACCATCGAAGCCCGTCGGTTCCAGCAAGACTTGCCCGAATACATCGATCGCAATACCCAAGTTCTCGGCATCAGCGCCGATGATGTCGCCTCTCACACGGACTTTTGCGACAGCGAGGGATTGAAATTTCCCCTACTTGCCGATACCAAGGGTCAAGTGAGTAAAGCGTACGGTTCTTGGATTTATTCGCGATCGGTCCGTCACTCTTTTATTATCGACCCCGAGGGCATTTTGCGCGATCGCTTCGTCAAAGTCAGCCCATCTATTCACTCTCGCGAAGTCCTCACTCATTTAGACGAGTTGCAATCGGCTTAGGGAAGTGTCTCCTCAAGGGGGTATCTACAATAAACATCGCAGTCCAGCGATCGCCCCCCGACAAACCCCCGTGAGAAAATCTAAATCTAAGGTTTCCAAACGATCGCTCTTCTGATGGTAATGGGGATTGCGCAGAAACGAGGTATCCGTGACCATTATCGCCCGATATCCCCGATCCCAAAACGGTGCGTGGTCGCTGCGTCGTGTATCGGGAACCCATTTTCCGGCATTGGGGACGGGTAAAATCTCGCAGGGGGTTCCGTCCCGGCGCATTGGTTTTCGCAGACGCATCAAATCCCCCAAGGATGACAAATTGCCCACGAAGATAATAAAATCTCCCCGATCGGGATAAAAATACTCGAGTGGGGTCGGATAACGTTGAGAGTTAGGAGTGCGATCGCAGTAGCCCAGCATTTCCAGGGATAGCATCAGACGCAATTGCCGTCCCTCCCGTACCAAGGTTTCTGCATAGGCGGTACTCCCGAGCAAACCGTATTCTTCGAGATCGAATGCCACCAATCGGATAGGATATGCGATCGCCTCCGTCGCAAATGCCCGCGCCATTTCCAGTAGAACCGCGATCCCCGTTGCATTGTCATCTGCCCCCGGCGATCCTGGAACCCCGTCGTAGTGCGCCCCCACCAGAATCGGCGGTTTCCGGGTATCGCGCACCGCAGGCAAATCGAGAATCAAGTTTTGATGAATCTTGCCTTGCACTTCAAAGTTGTGGCTGGCAACAGTCCCCCACTCTGCTAATGAGGCGCGAACGTATTCCCGAACGAAGAAATGTCCCGCAGAAGCCAGGTAGGGATCGCGTTCGCGAACTAGTTGAACCAGATGGGCGTGCAGCCGTTCTTTCATCGAAAGAGGGAACGGGGAATAAGGAACGGGAAATGAGGTTAATAATTGATTTTATTTTTAATGTCTATCAGATGTCTATTCGCTCCTGACCACTAAACAACCGCGACACAGGAGTTTCTGGGGATGTAGGCTGAGTTCTTGGAGGCGGACATCCGAACCTAATTCCCAAGTTACGCTTTCTAGAGTAGAGACGGTTTTCGATATGGATGGTGCGTGCATTTGGAGGTTCGTCAGTTGTAATGTGCCCTCACCCATCCGTTGCAAATCCATCTGAATTTTTACAGGTTGGGATTTCTGCGTCCCAGACGCTGCACGAGTCGTCGTCGTGAAGGTGAGTCGATCTCGATCGAGGGTAACTTGGGTAGTTTGCCAGTCGATGGGTTGAGGAAGTCGGGATTGAAAAAAAGAGGCGATCGCGTCCTGGAGGAGATTGGCTTTGAGAGACGCATTGAAATCCGCTTCATTTAACTCGAGTTCGGCGTTAACCTCAATCGGTTCTAACAAGCGTAGGGGTTTACCTTTAAGAACTTGCGCCAGATTAATCCGAATATTCTCGCCCTTGAGGAAAATTTGGCTCAGGTGCAATCCCCGATACACGGCGTTCTCGGCGGCGATCGAAATACTAGGAATATACCCTTTGAGAATTTGCTGATTGCGTCCGGAAATGGCAACGTCCAATCGTTCCACCCGTTCCACTTGCGATCGCAACCAAAACTTGACGGCAGGAGATAAAACAGAAGCAATCAGATAGCGTTTTTGGGAGATATTAGCGTGGGACATTGCTCGGAGGTTGCTAAGTTGCGCGAAACAATCGTGGAATATTTGGCGAAAACTCGCTCGGAGTCATCGAGTCGGAATTATTGAGCGAGGACGAATCGTTGACTCGGATGCATGTATTCGGTAAGGCAATCCCCTCAAGGGTTAACCTTCGTCATGAAATATCTCAGATCGTTCCAGTTTTCATCGCTGTCTTTCCGAAAACCTCACGTTAGGTTGCTAGTCTACAAGAATAATACATCCTATTCCCACTAAGCTCCCAGCGCTAGACCCGGGAGCTTTTATTATTTCTACTGGAATGCAACTTCTCGATCGAACCTCATCCGCATCGATACCCATCCCATCATTCTCCTAGGTTAGCGACTTTCATCCCAAAAGGCGAAGCCTCAACCGGGCGGCTCCGCGTACATTAATAAGTAAGCAAGACAAGTCACGCACCCAAGTTACTTCCCCATTCATCACTGATGAGTGGGGCTTTTTTATGTCACCTGAGTTTTCGATCTCAATGGGATATCGGCGGCGGCGACAAGGAAAATTTTAGATGTTAGATTTCGAGCAATTCCTGAAGTGTCATTCTAATTTGGGTCGGATCGTCACTCCATCGATACGCGATCGCCGCGACAACAACGAAGACGTGCATCCGAGAAAACGTGTTTCTATCGAAAGAGTGGCATGAGGTCAACGTTCTCTTTCTCAAAACGCTCCTAGATTGAAACTATCCCAACCTCATGGAAGAAGAGTGAAAATTCATGCCGCCTCAACCCTTAGTCCCACCGACCTCAAAATGCCAGAATTCTAAATCGGATATTTCACCAAAGCCGTCAGTTTTCAAGCAATTCTTATTGGACGCGACACCATTAAACCGATTTTATTGGACGCACGATGGAATGCAAACCCGACAAAAATGCTTCGGTCTTAGTAACGTTCGGGTTTTGGGGATCTCGATGAAATGGCGGGATATCCGTCGCCGCACTAGCTGTTTGGTGAAGTCGGTTGCTACGATAATTATGAGGATAGCCAAAGTCGTGCGATGGCAAAAAATGTTCGTACTCCTGGCTACTTGGGCGATCGCCGAATTCACGCTCAACTGCGTTGGACTTGACGATTTAGCCGATTATGGGGAGTTCGTCTTCGAGCGAAATCGCGCCTGTCCCCATCAAGTGACGACGTATTAACCGAACAACGAGATCGCGAGCTTTGGCGCTACGCACGAGGCTGAAAGGACGATTGCACCTTGGGAAACGATCGCGCTATTCCCCTCAGATGCGATCGCGATCGCACGATGTCCTGCGTGAGATCGAAGAAATTCATGTGCAACCTCACGAATTTTCATGAGCAAATTCACGAGTTTTCCGGACTTCGATCGCAGCGAGAATCTTGAATAAAATCGATACTATTAGACATCAGAGTTCAGGAGTCCAGTACATGAAACTTTTCTATCGCTCTCAACTTTCTCAAGCTCGATCGGTCAATATCGAAACCCTCGATACCAAAACCAGTGCGCCTTTCCAAGGTTGTGCCGATCGCACTCGCGCTCCTGTTTCAAATCTCTACACTCGTCTTAAGATCTAGTGTATCGCGGTGTTATCGATTCCAAAACACTCCACTCTTGGGTCAATACTCCTGTGACGAATACCTGGGGTTAAACCTCTCGAGTCTGCTCTGAATTTTTCTTGAAACTTCTCAACTTCTCTTCCGATTTCTCTTTCGTATTCCTCCACAGTTTGAAGTGCCATCTGAGTACTGGATGTCGCTTCTTTTCCCACCCAGTTTCAATATTGGGCTAGGGGTTGGCAGACGAACTGCCAAATTATGTTTTGATTTTGTCGATTTACAGGCTTTGAGTTACAGGCTTTGGGTTACAGGCTTATGTCTTCTTTCAATATTCGGACTGATGTTTCTTGTGATGGAGATCGTCTCAACTTGTTGCGTTGGAGCACCGCGAGCGATCGCCTATTAGAGTCATCCCTCATCGATGCGTGTTTTGGCGGTGGAGAGAACCCGAGAATAGACTTTCCCTCTCCATGTGCCGATCGCGCAGCCGGGTGGGGAATGCTAGGAATGCTCGTGGTTCTCGGTGCGGCACTTTTTGGCGAACCCACCCGCATTTCGTCTCCATCCCAGAATACCCTTCTCGATTCTGGCCCATCTTTGGAGAGAAATCGCTCGATCGGTTATTAGCCGATAATGCACTCTAGGATATACTCTTGCAACGGTAAAGGATTGCCATTGCGGTATTTGACGAGACTCTCGACGTAGGCAAGATCTTCGGGACGAGGGCTGATGGGGAAACGTTTGGGCCAGTATCCGTATCGACCCAGAATTGCCCAAACCACAAACCTTGCTGCATGACCATTGCCGTTGGCATAGGGATGTATCCGGAGAGTTTCTTCAAAAACTTGACAGGCAATGGCGATCGTATCGAGTAAGTGCTTGACTTTCCCATGTTGCGTATCCGAACGCGGGTAAGTGGTATCGAGAACCTCGAGTCCAAATTGAATGGTTTGGGAAAGCTGCTTCATCCTCTCACCCACGATTTCCGGACGGGCACCGACGCGAGCATCGCCTTTGACGTAAATCGGGTAGTGCCTGAGACAGTGAAAGTCCGATCCGCGATAATTTCCGGCAAAATATTCGCACTCCGTGGGAGTCAAATCGCAGAATAAATATCGATGCACGGGGCGAGAATCGATCGCGCTGGCAGCGGAATCGAGTTCCTGACGGCGAAGCTGAACGAGAAGGTCAATGGTTTTCCGTTTGAGGATTATCTCTCGATTGGGGAAATCGATATATTCCCACTCCGGACAATCTGACGGATACATTCGGGTCAATCAATTGCTTCGACAACATCACCCGCGAGTTGCACCGCCCAGGTCTCGATATCTTCATCGGCGCGGATTTCCAGGGCGTTTAAAGCCTCTAATGCTAGGGGTTGTAAGTTTCTCGATTTGGAAAGAGGTTGCAAATATTGGACGTGGCGGATGAAGTCGAATAAGCTTTGTAAGGATTGGGATGGCAACAAAGGTCGCGATCGACTCCCAGACATATCCGAGGCACTCCAAGCAAACGTTACGTCAGCTAAGGGATTCGCTAAATTGACGCTATCCATCCTATTTATTTCCTATCTATGCAGCTCGCAGCGATCGAGACCCCGATCGTGATTCTATTGTGTCATATTTTTTAGAGCATCTCGATTTCCACTCGACTGCGATCGGTTGCGGTGAGTTGAACGGGATTTGCTTTGCCTCGATTTATCGGGTGTGTTGAGGAACCGCGCACCACCGTCTCTAGATAAGCACGTGAATGCATCAGTCCTATTTAAATATTTAAACAATATGTAGGTTGAAGCCGCTGTAATATCATTCTTGGCATTAGCCACGATCGAGAAATCCGTATTCGACAAATTGAGTGCAAATCCCAATTTTTGGCGATCGTGAAACTTTACCTCAGCGCACGAAGCGCGATCTATCTTGAACTATTTAGGCTTCGATCCCGGTCGAGATAAATGCGGCGTTGCCGTTCGTTGCGAGGCGGGAGAATTGCTTTACCACGAAGTTGTCCCTTCTCCAGAAGCAATTACTGTCGTTCGTTCCCTGTGTGGGGAATACCAAATATCCGTTCTGGTGATGGGGAACCAAACCACCGCTAAAACCTGGAGAAAACAGCTTGCTGCGGCTCTCCCGGAGACGATGGAAATTGTCATGGTAGACGAGCGATACAGTACCCTAGAAGCTCGCGATCGCTACTGGCAAATGTATCCCCCCAAAGGACTCGCCCGCCTCGTTCCCCAAGGAATGCGATCGCCCCCTCGCCCCATCGATGATATCGTTGCTATCCTCCTCATCGAGCGGTATATCCTTCGGGAAGGGGGAATAGAGTAGACACCCCAAACACACTCCCAAACACACTTCCAAGCACACCTTCGGAGCACACCTTCGGAGCGAGCGTAAATTAACTCACCCCACTCACCAAGATTTCCGATTGCAAACAAGTGCGCCTTTCTCAAAATATTCGATCGCCGATGCCTTTTTCGCTGAGAATAGCCCCTTCTTATTGAGAATAAAGAAAATTTTAGTAACGGGTTTGCGTTATTTCAGGGGTGTGATACCATGAAATTCATGGTACCCAAGGGCAAAGCTGTATCCTTTTTTTGTACGTCAATCAAGTTAAACTACCAATCGTCCCGGTTGGCTTTTGAGGAATTCATCCAATCATCGCCATCCTCTGAGGCTAGCGATTTCCCAGACCGTTCCGAGGAGGGTTGAGGGCGATCCGCTTCAAAGGTCTCAAACGGGTCGGGAAATGGGTCTACCCGTTCTGGTTCCAAAGGCTCTTCTTCCGGCGGCTCTGGGGTAGCCCTGGGGACATCATTTCCCTCGTCATCGGCGGCTGCGTAGATATCATCCGCCTTCCCCGTTTCAGTTTTATCATCGCGATAGCTGTAGGAATACATCGAGCCTTCCTGGTAGGTCGGGATGGGTTCCTGCTTCATCTCAAAGCCAGGTGGTTTCACCCCATCGTCTTGCGGGTAAATCTCATCTGTTTTCCTCTGGGCAACATCTGTCCCCACCCATTCTTCCTCGTTATCCCACGCTTCAGCCTGTCCGTCTTCGTGCAACTGACCCGTTCTGGTTTCGCCGGGAACCAGCGGTTCGTATGCCGGGTCAGTTGTTGCCTCGAGGGGAGTGTCGCTGCGATCGCCCATCGGTTCGGCAACCGTTCGATCGTCCCAAGTGCGTTGAGCGCGATCGGGTGCTGGTGAAGGCGTACTCGCGCCAATGGAAGCACGGGGGACTTTCGATCTCGAAGAACCCACCCCTCGAAACAAAGTACTAATGGCGATCGCCGTGAGGATACCCGCCGAGATCGCCAAGCCCACCCAAATTCCCAAAGGCAAAGCGATCGAGGTCGTACCTAAAAAGACGATCGACACAGACGGCGACAAATTTTGCCCGATCGCGATGAGCAAACACAACACGACAATCGAGAGGGCGATGGGAAATTTTGACATGACGGGCAAGAGATCGATTCGAGATTTGTTTAAATTCTATCGCTCGACGACCTGGGAAGAGGAAAAAGGGAAAGAAAATGCAAGTTCGCTGGGAGTGTCAGTACCGAGCAGTCGCGCGATCGATTATTGGCCATCTGGAAAAAAGAGAATACACCCGTTGGTTTCGATCGCATATCGATCGAAACTGCCGATCGTGAAAAGCCGACACTTGAGAGGTCTGCCCCTCTCCTCCTGTGGCACAATGAACCCTGGTGCTTAAATAGAGCTGAGTTTCGATGACCAAATTTATCTTCGTTACGGGTGGGGTTGTTTCGAGTATTGGTAAAGGAATTGTTGCCGCGAGTTTGGGACGCTTGTTGAAGTCGCGGGACTATTCCGTTTCGATTCTCAAACTCGATCCCTACATCAATGTCGATCCCGGCACCATGAGTCCGTTTCAACATGGAGAAGTCTTCGTCACCCAAGATGGGGCGGAAACGGATTTGGATTTGGGGCATTACGAGCGATTTACCGATACATCCATGTCTCGCCTCAACAGCGTCACCACCGGATCGATTTATCAGGCGGTGATTAATAAAGAACGTCGGGGAGACTATCAGGGGGGAACCGTTCAGGTCATTCCCCACATTACAGGAGAGATTCGCGAACGCATCGGCCGAGTTGCCCGCCATACCAGCGTCGATGTGCTGATTACCGAAATTGGCGGCACGGTGGGAGATATCGAATCCTTACCGTTCCTCGAAGCGATTCGCCAGTTTCGCAAAGATGTGGGACGAAACAATATCGCCTACATTCACGTAACGTTGATGCCTTGGCTACCGGCGGCTGGCGAGATGAAAACCAAACCGACGCAACATTCAGTCAAAGAGCTACGATCGATTGGCATTCAACCGGATATGCTGGTATGTCGCTGCGATCGCCCCCTCAACCAAGGTATGAAGGAGAAACTCTCGGAATTCTGCGACGTTCCCGTAGAGTGCGTAATTACCGCCAAAGATGCCCGCAGTATCTACGAGGTGCCCCTGATTCTCGAACAGGAAGGATTAGCTCAGGCGACGCTGGAATTATTGCACCTCGAACAGCGGGTTCCCGACTTAACCCAATGGCAGACATTGGTCGATCGAATGTACCATCCCGGCAACAAAATCGAGATTGCGATCGTCGGCAAATACGTGCAGTTGTCCGATGCTTACTTGTCGGTGGTGGAAGCCTTGCGTCACGCAGCGATCGCTAATAAGGCAGATATTAACCTGCGCTGGGTGAACTCGGAAAATCTCGAAACCGACGATGTCCGTTCTTACCTCGAAGGGGTTCAGGGAATTGTCGTTCCCGGTGGATTTGGGGTGCGCGGTGTGGATGGTAAAGTCGCCGCCGTTCGCTACGCCCGCGAAAATCGGATTCCGTTTTTGGGATTGTGTTTGGGAATGCAATGTGCGGCCATTGAGTGGGCGCGTCATATTGCCGGTTTGGAGTCGGCGAACAGTTCGGAATTCGATCCCGAGACCCCAAACCCGATCATCCACCTGTTGCCAGAACAGGAAGATGTGGTGGATTTGGGGGGAACGATGCGCCTGGGCTTATATCCCTGTCGGCTGATGCCCGATACCCTGACATTTTCTCTTTACCAGGAAGAGGTTGTGTACGAACGCCATCGCCATCGCTACGAGTTTAATAATACCTATCGCAATTTGTTTTTGGAGACGGGTTTTGTCGTCAGCGGAACCTCTCCCGACGGACGGTTAGTAGAAATTATCGAACTCAAAGATCATCCCTTCTTCATCGCCACTCAGTTCCATCCCGAATTCGAGTCTCGCCCCAGCAAACCCCACCCAATACTGGAAGGATTCGTCCGGGTGGCATTGGGAGAAAATCCGGGACGGGTTCGGAAAGTTGAGGAAGAAAGACCCTCTGAAGCGATCGAAGTTGCCCAAACGGTATAGAACCCATTTGACATCTTTTCCCATGCTGCTTAGCTTTGAAAGAAGTCGTCACCCAGTTGCTTCATAGCAGAGCCTGTTGGGTCGAGTCATTTTTGACAAGCTTTGGGCAAATCGGTCTAGCTGTAAGGCTTGTGGCTAAAAGATGAGATCCCAAATGGGTTCTATAAGGCGACATATAGCGCTTCGTCATCAGTTTATTTACACGATCGATGAAACCGGCTTTTTCCATTCCCCATTTCCCATTTCCGAACCCGCAAAACTTGTAACGAAAAGGGCGCGAACTGCTATATTCGACCGCATGAGAGATTCTCAAGTTACCCAGTTGATGAGCTTTACGTCCGTTGAGAATGCAGACGGGTTCGGGAAGACTTAGCCTAAAGAATCCGATTTCTTCACCGCAACATCCCCAGAGCTATCCGGTTGAATAACCTCCAAAATCAATTTGGCATTCCCACTCATGGCTTCTCGAAATCGACTCAGATCGGCACTCGCTGCGGCCACTTTCTGAAGGATTTTTGCGGTCTTCTTGTCCTTGGCAATTTCGAGTTCTTCGGCACTGAGCGCTCGCTCTTCTTCCACCACCGCGCGCACGACAGGAACCAGTGGTGCCGCATCGACACAAGCTTGCTGGTAGCTCACTTGCAATGCCAGTAATTCGCACAGTTCCACTGCCCCCTGTTCCACGGGAGTCAGCTTGGGATTTTCCGTTTTTTGCGAAATAGACACGATCGATTCCTCCGTAATTCCATTGGCAAACCGTTCTTCGGGAAGTCGTTCTTCTTCCCACAACGTTCGCACCAGTTCGATGGCTTGTTGACGCGCGCGGGAACTATCTTTTTTTGCCCCCAGCAGGACGAGAACTCCCTCTCGCTCGATTTCGGGTGCCTCTAAATTGTCGATGATGAGATAGTGAACGGTTCTACCAGACAAGCGATCTCGCTCTCCCCAGATGATATCAATCTGATATCGAACGGCAGTCAATTCAGTCTGCCGAGTTTTATCCTACACCGATTGGGGAGATGGGGAGATGGGAGAATCGTTAAGAGTTTAGCGCGCTCGTTGCCTCCGGGAGTCTTAACCGTTTCCGGGTGCAATATGGTTTGATATGATGGTAAGTCTGCAAATCGATCGCAACCCGTTTTGGAAGGAGATGCCCTATGGCCCGTATGTACTACGACGAAGATGCCAATTTAGACCTATTAGCAGATAAAACCGTGGCGATCGTCGGCTACGGTTCTCAAGGTCACGCTCACGCCCTCAATCTTAAAGATAGCGGTATCAATGTCATTGTGGGATTGTATCCCGGCAGCAAATCTGCCCCGAAAGCTAAAGAAGCAGGATTGGTGGTACATACGGTTGCCGATGCAGCGAAAGCCGCAGATTTGATTATGATTTTGCTGCCGGATGAGGTACAAAAAACCATCTACCAGCAGGAAATTCAGCCTAATCTCGAAGAGGGTAATATCCTCGCCTTCGCCCACGGTTTCAACATTCATTTCGGCCAAGTGGTGCCCCCCCAGGGCGTGGATGTCATCATGGTTGCGCCGAAAGGGCCCGGTCATTTAGTGCGGCGAACTTACGAACAGGGCGAGGGAGTTCCTTGCCTGTTTGCAGTGTACCAAGATGCAACGGGTCAAGCTCGCGATCGGGCAATGGCCTATGCCAAAGGTGTTGGCGGCACCCGCGCCGGAATTCTCGAAACGACGTTCCGCGAAGAGACAGAAACGGATTTATTTGGGGAACAAGCAGTGCTGTGCGGCGGTTTGAGCGCTTTAATTAAAGCCGGGTTTGAAACCCTCGTGGATGCGGGATATCAGCCGGAACTTGCCTACTTCGAGTGCCTGCACGAGGTAAAGTTAATCGTTGACCTGGTTGTGGAAGGGGGTCTGGCGAAAATGCGCGATAGCATCTCGACGACAGCTGAGTACGGCGATTATACTCGCGGTCCGCGCATCGTGGACGATCGCACCCGCGCCGAAATGAGGAAGATTTTAAGCGAGATTCAGTCGGGCACCTTCGCACGGGATTTCGTATTAGAAAACCAAGCCGGAAAACCTGGATTTACCGCTATGCGCCGTCAGGAAGCGGAACACCCCATCGAAGAAGTGGGCAAAGATTTACGAGCCATGTTTAGCTGGCTTAAGAAGAAATAGAAGCACTAACAGCAGCATTTACTGGGGGAAGGGTTCGGGTTTTTTCCCAGCGCTTCCCCTAAGTTTTCAGCGATGGATATTAAGAAGATAGCAGCCAGAGACGCGGTCGCGCTTGTGCTTCCCTATAATCTATCTATATGTCCTTGCAATTCTATCGGTCTATGACTGAAACCGCAGCGCAAAAACTGGGCATTCCTCCCGCTTTCCCCGACCATACCCAGTTGCCAGAGTCGGACGGAACTTTTGTGAAAAATTTTCAGGAACATCCTCAGAGTATCCTGTTAACGGATTCGATCGAGCCAGTTCTGCAAAAACTGCATCCAGATGGCAACTACGCCATCGGTCAAGATTGTGGCATCTACTGGCGAGAAACCGAGCCGCCGGAAAGGGGCGCGGAAGCCCCGGATTGGTTCTACGTACCCAACGTGCCACCACTGCTGCTAGACGGTCGAATTCGACGCTCTTACGTCCTCTGGCGCGAATATACGCCACCCTTAATTGCCCTGGAATTTGCGAGTGGCGACGGCAGGGAAGAGCGCGATCGCACTTCCCTTTCGGCTGCCAACCTTGCCAAGGGGCAAAGACCTGGTAAATTCTGGGTCTATGAAAAAATTATCCGTATGCCCTATTACGGCATTTTCGAGATCGAGACAGGTCATCTAGAGGTGTATCACCTGACGGATTTTACCTATCGACAGCTAGAGCCAAATGACAGAGGTCACTATCCCGTTTCTCTACTGGGAGCGGAATTGGGAGTCTGGCAGGGCGCTTATCCCGGTCGAGAAAACGATCGCCAAACCCAATGGCTGCGCTGGTGGGATTTAGATGGCAATCTTTTGCTGACGGGTCGCGAACAGGCAGCGGAGGATCGCGATCGCGCCGAAAAAGCCGAGCAGCGAGCAAAGCGGCTCGAAGAGAGGCTTAGAGCTTTGGGAGCCGATCCCGATATCGAGTTGTAGCCCACAGAAATTATCACACTACCCCTACCTGTCACGAGCGATGTGGTCCAGTACTAGGGCGTGTCATCAGTTAGAAAAGGGTGGACCCGACAGACCCAGGCATAGTGTGTATGGTGTTAGTTCGGGATGGGGATGCGATCGTAGCTTGAAGGTGCGATCGCTCAAAAACCCCGTGGGTGAAGAAATTAGAGACACCCTACCTATACTACAGGTTTTCATCTCACGGGAGGTCAAGCCCACGATTTGGACGGTGCGGATGTTCTGCTTGAAGGTATCGAGTTTTACGCATTGCTCGCCGACAAAGCCTATGATGCTCGTGAGCGGGTGCGTCAAAAACTCGAATCCAATGGCTCCGTAGCAGTGATCCCCTCCAAAGCTAATCGCAAAGAGCAATTGCCCTATGACCGACACCTTTATCAAGCTCGTCATCAAGCGCGAAAACTTTTTTGCCAAACTCAAGCAGTTTCGAGCTATTGCGACCCGCTACGATAAAACGGCTCGTAATTTTTTGGGGGCGATTTATCTGGTGGCTTCTGTCATTTGGCTTAACTGATGACACCCCCTAGGTCGAGTTCATCCGACGGGAATGGTAAAGTTCGATCGCCTTGGGAATTCACCGGGCTAAAAATGTCACAATAATAGCGTCATCCAACATTGGGGCGTTGCATGAACGATCGCCTTCGCAATCGTATATATAGCTCGATCGCCTGGATTCTGGGACTGGTACTGGCGATCGATTTGGGAGCGCACCTGGTTGCCGATAGCCTCTGGTTTCAGGAACTAGGATATTGGGATACCTTTGTCGCCCGCGTGACCACCCAGTTTTCGGCCTGGGCGATCGCTTTTGGGAGTACCTTGGCGTTTTGCAGTAGCAACTTTTTGCTAGCTCGCCAGCAGCGATACGCCCCAAACGAATGGACGCGAGAGCAGCGAGATGCGATCGCCCCAGAGCAAGCCCTCCCCTCGAAATTTGCCGATGCGGGCGATCGCGTTCCAGTCACCTCACCCCTCGGATTGGGGTGGATACTCGTTCTCGGCATCGGTTTGGGATGTCTCATCGGCTCGATTTTGCTCCATTACAGCGCAGTGATGGTCAGTTTGTGGCATCCAGATCTGACGATGCCCGATATTTCGCCCCCTCTGCCCCCGCGCTTGAACCTCGAAACCCTTGTGAATTGGGCGATCGCCCTGCCTCGAAATCCCTGGCAGATCGGCATCCTGGTTGCCGTTCCCAGTGCCTTTCTCTATTCAACCCGAGTCGGGGCAAGTGCCATCGCCCTGATTCTCAGTTTGGGCTTCGGGATGATTCTCTCAGCCCACTGGGCTAAATTCTTAGAATTTCTCAATGCCACCCCCTTCGATCGCGTCGATCCGGTTTTTGGGCAAGATATTAGCTTTTATCTTTTCAGCCTGCCCATTTCCCAACTTTTTGAATTTTGGCTGTTCGGACTGACGGTTTGTACTTTTGCTACCGTCACCCTCATTTACCTCCTCTCCGGTAATGCCCTTAGCGAAGGGCAGTTTCCCGGCTTTTCGAAACAACAGCAACGACACCTACAAGCCCTTGGAGGGATTGTGATGCTAGCCATTGCCCTGCGGTACTGGCTGCGTCGCTACGAACTCCTCTACTCCACGTCGGGCATTATCTACGGAGCTAGCTATACAGATGTCAACGTGCGCTTGCCCGTCTACAGCTTCCTGAGTATCGCGGCGTTGGTGGCCGGGTTTCTATTGCTTCGGCAAGCCCTCTTTCTCCCCAGCCGACCCAAACCGATCCTTCCTCTCGAGCGACGCAAACCCAAGTATTCCATTCCCCTGGCTTACCCCATCGGCGGCTACTTTATTGCAGCGATCGTTCTCGGCTGGGGACTACCGGGTCTGGTTCAGCGAGTCGCGGTACAACCCAATGAAATCGCACTGGAAAAACCCTATCTCGATCGCAGTATCAACTGGACTCGCGCCAGTTTTAACTTAGACAATATCGAAGTTAAACCCTTCGATCCCACTGGGGAACTCACCCCCGAAGACTTAAAAGCCAATCGTCCCACCCTAGAAAATATTCGCCTCTGGGATACTCGTCCTCTCCTAG